>CALUPI010000009.1 GCA_944322645.1 uncultured Ureaplasma sp. | reverse complement strand
TTAAAAGATAAAATAAAGATAGAAAAATCAAATAATATTGCAAAAGACAAGGAATCTAAAATGGCAAAAAAAAGTAAAATTGATTTGTTGTATGAAGTTGTGCTAAATTTAAAAGAGGAATTTAGTGAATTTAAAACTGAAGTTAAATCTAAAATTCAAGAAATTAAGAATGATTTAAATAATTTTAAAACTGAAGTAAGAGAAGAATTTAGTAAGGTTAATTCTCGTCTGGATAAGCTTGAAGATGATGTTAACGTTTTAAAGAATGATGTAAATATTTTAAAAGATGATGTTAATGTTCTTAAATCTGATGTTCATATTTTAAAACAAGATGTGAATTCACTTAAATCTGAAGCTATTAAACATGGATGAAATATTAATTAATATTTCTTTTTAAATTAAATTTATTATTTTTATGCTCAAAAGCAAACAAATGGTAATCAATAATAGTAATTTGAATGAATTAATAATTAAATGACCACATACTTTATATAGCATTGATTACACTAATTTAAATAAAGAATTAAAATGCTGTGAATGTACCATATGCTTCTTATCAAAAAGGCAGTAATGAACATTAAATGGAATTATTAGACGATTTTATAAAAAAGGATTTGATTTTTCAGCACTCATAGATTCCAATATTAATGATATGCAAAACCAAATTAATCATATGAGTAGAGAAATTTTTAATTGAAAAAGTAGTTATGATTTGTATGAATATAAAAATAAAATGTAAAAAAACTACCAATTAATAAATTGATAGGATTATTTAGTCAAATGTTATATCACACAAATATTTTAGTATGATTAAAAATCTTGTTAAAAATTTTTATACCACAATTAAAGTTTTGCACTTGTTAATTGAATAAAGAGACAAAAAGGTAAGTTACCTTTTTTTCTTTTATATTGTTAATTAATATAAAATATTAAACTTTTTAGTTTATAATAATTAAGTTTTAAGATATTTTGTTATGTAATATCCTAAAACACTCTTACTCATTATTTGAGTTTTTTAAAAATAGAAATCCATAAGAGAAAGGACAATTATGGCAAAATATGAAATCATGTTAGTTGTTCGTGGTGATATTGATGAAGAACAAGCTAACAAAGTATGTGATGAACTATCAAAAGAATTAGGTGTTGATAATATCCAATTAACTAAACATGGTTTGAAAGAATTAGCATATTCAATTCAAAAACTTAATCGTGGATATTATTTCCAATTAAATTTCGAATCTAATACTCCAAATGGAATTAATGAATTCCGTAGATTAGCAAGAATTAATAAAAGTGTATTACGTCATTTAATTATTAATTTAGAAAAAGATTATGGTTATAGAGCCACAATTAATGAAAAGAAAATTAAAAGTAACCAAAAACGTGCTGAAATTTACGCTAATGTTCAAGAAGAAATTAAAAAACGTAATGAAGAACGTATTAATGCACAAAAATAATTTATGAATAAAGTTTTTTTAAATGGTTATTTAGCTCAAGACCCAAAAGGTAGAGTTACACCAAAAGGACTAGATCAATCTAATATTACAGTTGCTGTAGATGACTCAAAAAATTCAAATGAAACTTATTTTATTCCATGTGTAATTTGAGGAAATAGTGCAAAATATGTAAATGCAAATTTAACTAAAGGATCATTTGTTGCAATTGATGGTAGATTATCTAAGCGTAAATATGTTATGCAGAATGGCCAAACTTCATATGTTACAGAAGTATTAGTTGACAATATTAGAGCATTTAGTTTTAAAAAGAATAATCATGAGGATACTAATGTTGTTTCACAACCATCAACATCAAGTGCTTCTAATAAATCAACAATTCAACCAAAATCTGATTATTCAGATGTTGTTGTTGAAATTGATAACATCATTAATTCTCATAATGTATCTAGCAATGATTCAATTGAAAATGAAGATACATCTGATTTTGATGAATTTAATGAATTAGATTGAGAAAAAGAATTTAATTAAGAAGAAGGTAAATTATGAATAATTTTAATAAACGTAAACCACGTAAAAAAGTTTGTCAATTTTGTATCAGAGGTATTGAACAAGTTGATTACAAGGACACAGAAACATTGACTAAATATGTAAATAGCAACTGAAAAATTCTTCCTCGTAGAATTTCTGGATGCTGTACAAGTCACCAAAGAAGAGTTGCTAATGCTATCAAAAGATCAAGAATTGTAGCATTATTACCATTTGTTAAAGACTAATTATATTATTATACTGTCGGAGGAAAAACAATGAAAGTTATTTTATTAACTGATGTAAAAAATTTAGGTAAGAAAAATGATATTGTTGAGGTATCTGACGGTTATGCTAAAAATTATTTAATTAAATCTAAATTGGCTTCAGGTATTGATAATGCATCAATGTCTAAACGTCAACAAGATATTGATTTAGCTAAATACAATGTTGAATTAGAAATTGCTAATGCTAACACCATAAAAGATAAGTTAGAAAAAATGATTCTTAATTTTGAATTAAAGTCTAATCATGGTAATGTATATGGATATATTAGTAATAAGGCAATTTTAGAATTAATTAATAAAAATGAGAAATTGATTGATAAACATATGTTTGATCAATCTTATAAATTAACATTAGGAAAATCAATTATTAAAATTAATTTATACAAAAAAGAAGTTGTAGCAAATGTGGTTGTTAATGTAAAGGAAATATAAGAATGTCATTTGATCCAACTGATGTAAGTAATGCTGAGAGTATTATTGTTGCAAATTTAATAATTGATGAATATAGTAGACCTGAAATTTTATCTAGAGTGGATACTCAGCATTTTGAAAATGAGAAATGCCGCTATCTATATAGATTAATTAAAGAAATGAATGATGAACAAGTATTAATAGATTTATATACTTTACAAACAAAAATCAAATCTTTAAATGAGTATGAAGATATTGGTGCATTGATAAATTTTATGAATGATATCGTTAGTAATATTGCAATAGTAGACAATATTAACACTTATGTCACATTAGTCATCAATAATGCCACTAAGCGTAGTTTAGATAAATATATTAATAATTGGATTACAGACCCTGATTATGATATGTTTGATCCAAATTCAAGTTTTGAAAAATTACAAGTTAATGTTGATTCAATTATTAATTCACGTAATTTAAACAATGTTTCACTTATTTCTGAATATGTTGAAAATTTTAAGGATAAACTTGAAATTATTAAGAATAATTCAGGTAAAATAACTGGAACAACTTCAGGTTTTGGAGAAATTGATGAAATTACTAATGGATTTCAACCAGGAGATTTAATTATATTAGCTGCACGTCCAAGTTTAGGAAAAACTGCATTAGCAATTAATTTTTTATCTAATGCATTAAAAAAGATTGATAAAAAGTCTAATGATTGTGTTGTAATGTTTTCATTAGAAATGGGGACTGAACAAATTATGGAAAGAATGATTTGCAGTGAATGTAGAATTAAAAATTCTATATTTAGAAGTGGTAAATGAAACAGCGATGAAGAGATGATAATTCATAGCAAAATTGAAGAAATGAGTAAATTAAATTTTTTTATAGATGATACCCCATCTATCAAAATATTAGATATTCAAGCTAAATTACTTCAAATTTCTAAAAAATATAATATTAAGCTTGTTGTTGTAGATTATTTACAATTAATTGAGTCTAATACTAAAGGATTTAATCGTTCAGTTGAGGTTGGGATTATTTCTCGGAAATTAAAAATTATGGCTAGAGAATTAAATATTCCTATTATTGCAATTGCACAATTATCTAGAAAAATTGAAGATCGAAAAGAAGCAGACAGAAAGCCGATGTTATCTGATTTACGTGAATCAGGTTCAATTGAACAAGATGCAGATATTGTTTCATTTTTAGATTATCAAAGAGATCAAATAGATGAAAATACAAAAGGCAAGTTACCTAATGGTGGTGTTTTATATAAGGATTTTGTAAAGGTTAATTTTTATATAGAAAAAAATAGAAATGGTCGAACAGGTATGGTAACATTGGGTTTTGACAAGAGTACAGGTAAATATAATTCAATAAATATTAATAAAGGATAAGTATTATGAAATTAAAAAATAAAAAATTAAAATATGTGTTTATTGCAGCTGGTGTGCTTACAATATCAGCTATTTTACCAGTAACATTATTAACATCATGTAGTTCTAATGGTGGTCGTCCTTTTGGACCTTATACTGTTTTGTCAATTAATAATGAAAATAATTTAAGATATAATACAAAATCTGGAACCATAGAATTTTATAATAGAAACAACTCATTGAATGGTGAATATCAAAATGAATGAGTAGATATTAATGAACTTAAAGATTATTATCTAGATATTTCTAATAAACAAGTACAAAACACATTAAATAATCCTAAACAACTACAAGCATTGATAGATGCTCATAAACAAGATGGAAACACTCCTAGCAATATTGATAATAATTCCATTAAGCAAAATTATCAATCTGCTGCATTTATGCTTGGAGTTAGTATAAATGAACAACAACAAAAAGTTGCAAATATGTTAAATTATATGTCTATATTAGGTAGTGTGTTTATAGCAGTTGATTCATTTGCTTCTAATATGATAAATTATGTAATTAATTCTGAATTTTCTCAAACTTATAACAACCTTGTTAATGGTGAAAAACAATTAAATACTGTATTTAATTTAGCAAATGAAATTAGTGCAAATCCTGACACTAAAAATCAAGCACAACAATTTATTGTTGGTCAAGGAATGTCATTTGGTTCTGGTAGTAATACTTATCATTTATGACCATCAGGTTTTAATGCAAATATTACTTCAATAGCTGATACAAATACCATCAACTCTCCATATCCATATTACCAAGAAGGTGGAGATAACATTGTTTACACAGGTCAAAAAACATTAAATGTTAGCAATATTACATTAAATTATCAATGATATAAAGCGGCAAAAAATGGTGGTGACTATGTGGTTGCTAATGATGTAATGGCTAACATTACTTCAGAACAGCAAGAAGTATTGAATAAACTAGGAATTACCACTTTAGACAATGGTTTTCAAATTATTATTAATAATTTAGAATTTAATCTAATGCCTGAATCATATGCTTACACTGACCCATTATTATCAAATCTTGTGGATTATGTTCACACTGGTTTGTATAATGTAATGCCACAAGTCCAAAAACAAAATGTTAGTGAAAATATGGATGCTGCCATCCCATATCCTACATATCTTGAAAAAAATGGTGTTAAATGAAGGGTTATTAATTCAGAAACTAAAAATAATCGTTATAGTGAGACAAGTTTAGGTGCATCATTATATAATGAGATTCAATCTAAACTTGCAGAAGCAAGTTTTAATAATGATGGTATTGAAAAAATACCTTATTACACATTAAACAACCAATGAACATCAATGGGTGAAGATAATTCAGATGAAAATGATTATGGTTATTCATCTTTTAGTGCGAATTCATTAGGATTAGGATATAAAGATATTAATTATATCTCTAAAATATTTGTTGATCCTTTTTATGATGAACAAGGTGACAGATATGTTGCTAATAATAAAAATGAATTACCAAAAGCAAATTATATCAATTTATGATTATTAGGTGCATTAAGTAGTGATCTTGATTCAAAAGCTATTGAAGATAGTTATAATCAATTAATTAAAATAAGTTCATCTAGTTTTTTACCAACTAACAACACTGATTTAAATGCTTTTAAACCAACATTTAATTCTGGTTTAAGTACATATTATGCATTGGTAAAATTTGAAACAATTTCAAAAGGTCAAAATATTTATTTCAACAATAATAATGAAGTTGTTAAGGAATAATAGTTGAGAAGATTTCTTTTCAATGGAAGTTGAAAAGAAATATTTTAATATATTAGTTAATAAAATTGAAAATTATTCTCATCAAATATATCCAACTCAAGAAGATATATTTAAAATATTTAAATTAATTGATGTTGAACAAATCAAAGTGGTAATTATGGGTCAAGACCCCTATCATAATTATCAACAAGCAAATGGAATTGCCTTTGGTGTCAATATTGGTGTGAATCCTCCACCTAGTTTAAAAAATATTGCTAAGGAAATATATAAGGAGTATAACCAACAACTTATTGATTATACTCTAGAGAGTTGAGTAAAACAAGGAGTATTCTTAATTAATTCGATTTGAACTGTATTTAAAAATAATCCTCTATCTTGTAAAGATTGAGGTTGAGAAGAATTTAGCCAAAATTTATTAAAATATATTTGTAAAAGAAATAATAATATAGTATTTGTTTGTTTTGGAAATTGAGCCTATAAATATGTAAGTTCAATAAACCTAAAAAATATCATTATTTTAAAAACATCCCATCCCTCTCCTTATAGTGCTAATAAAGGTTTTATTGGCTCAAATATTTTTAAAAAAGTTAATTTAGAATTAACAAAATTAAATTTAAAAACTATTCAATGGTGTTAGTATGGAATTTATAAAAAACCCTCTTTTTATTTTTATAGCATTTCTGATTGCATTATTAATTGTTACTATTTTTAAAAAAATTTATTATTTGATTCGCTATAAAAAAAGATTTTATATTTTACCTAAGGTTGGTATTAAGGGAATTGCAAGTATTGCAATGGTAATTGCAATTTCAATATCCATTATTATTTTGTTAACTGTAATTACAGCTGATATAATGGGTGTAGTTTTTAGAGCATGGCCTGGAACAAGAATAACAATAGAGGGGATGCTAATAAAAATTGGTGGATTAATGTTTGGTCCATTCTTAGGTATTTTTATTGGAGCGTTGACTGATTTACTCTCTGTAGCATTAACTGCTGGAGTATTCCATTATGGATATTTAATTGCATGTATGGCATTTGGATTAATAAGTGGATTAATAAGTGAAATTTTTAAGAATACCAAACATAAAAATATCCAATCCTCAATATGATCAACAATTATATTAATAAGTATAGATATTTTGGTTATGTTGTATTTATTAATGGATTTGGGTAAATCAAATATAAATATAGAGTTTTTAGGAATAGCTTTTAGTGTTTCACCATATTTATTAACTGGAATCATTGGTGGCTTTATATTATTAGGAATTGCTGCAATTTGAATTGGTTTATGAATATATAATAAGCGCATTAAGTCTAACCAAAAAATATTAACACAGAGACAAATTATTAATAAAAAAACTTGGTATTTTAATTTTTCTATGATTTTAACATGTGCAATTGTTACTGATGCTTTAATTAATGTATTAATGATGCCTAAATTTGATGCTGAATTATCTAGCTTATTATATGAACAATGAATTGGAATTAGAGGAGTTTTATTTATTCCTGAAGTATTATTAAATATGTTAATTATCTTCCCAATATTTAAGATTATCACACCACTAGTAACATATGATTACCATAGTGAATTAGTTGAAGATAAAAAAATCCCTGTTTACTTTGATTAGAAAGGATATTTATGACAAGAGATGAATTAATAAAGTTAATTAAAAAATATTCAGCTGAATTAATGTATGAAATAAATGACACTGATTTAGATTTTTATGTTAAAAGTGTAGATGCTTATTTATCAAATGTGGATGAGGATATTAAAAATTTTAATTTATCTAAATGAGAAAAATATAACTTTGAACTTCAAAACCCTAATTCAGGTTTATGAAGAGAAGATGAAATAGTGAATAAGGATAGTAATGACAGTTTAATCAATGCAATAGATTTTGAAAATGGTTATGTGGTGGTAAAAAATGAAAAATAAAACAATATTAGAAATTCATAATGATTTAATTAATAAAAAATATAGCATTGAATCAATGGTTAATGAATTTGCTAAAAAAATTGAATATTATAAATTTGATAAAAAAGATAATGTTTTTTTATATATTGATTTAGAAAATTCTATTAACAAAGCAAAAGAATTAGATAAAAATATTGATAAAAATAAAGATAATTTATTATATGGAATTTGTGGAACACTAAAGGATAATATTGTGGTAAAAAACCAAATTTCAACTGGTGGTAGTAAGTTTTTAGAAAATTATAAATCACCATTTACTGCAACTGTTGCAGAAGAATTATATAATTCTAATTCATTAATTTTAGCAAAAGTGAATCATGATGAATTTGGTTTTGGTGGTACAGGATTATATTCAGGATTTGGTATGATAAAAAATCCAATTGATGAATCTAGAATTGTTGCAGGTTCATCTTCAGGTGGTGTAGTGGCTGTATATAATGGAACATGTTCATACTCAATAGGAACAGACACCGGTGACTCAATTAGAGGTCCAGCTAATTTACTAGGATTAGTAGGTTTTAAACCAAGTTATGGAGTTGTTAGTCGTTTTGGTGTAATGCCATTTGCATCTTCATTGGATCATGTTGGTGTCATTGCTAATGATGTAAGTGATATTGCAATAGTAATGGATGCAATTGCACGCAAAGATGTTAATGATTATAGTTCAATAGAATTAGAAACAAAAGATTTTTTTAAATCTTTAAATTTGGACTATAAACCAAAATTAGCAATTATTGATGATTCATTTAAATATGTGGATGACAATATTAAGAATGAATATCATGAATTTTTGAATAAATTAGATTCCAAGTTTAATGTTACTCATATAAATTTTGGAGATGAATTAATAAAAATTATTCCTGCTATTTACAAAACAATCGCAAACACTGAAGGTATTAGTAACATTGCTAATTTAGTTGGGATTACTTTTGGTAATCATAATGATATAAATTATTGTGATTATAAAGATTTAGCAATTAAATCAAGATCTAAATATTTAGGAAAAGAAATCATTAAAAGAAATATTGTCGGTGCATATTTATCATCAGAGGAAAATTTTGACAATGTTTATTTAAAGGCAACTAAAATTAGAAATATTATTGTCAATAGAGCAAATGAAATTTTGTCTGAATATGACGCTTTTATAATTCCTGGAGGGTCAAATACAGCTGCCAAAATTGAAGATGTGTTAAATTTTCAACCATATTTGACTGATGCCGAAAACACCTTACAAATTGCAAATTTTGGTGGACTACCATCAATCTCAATTCCTTTAAGTCAAAAAAACTCATTGCCTTTTGGAATCAATATTACTGGTAAGAAATTTGATGATGTCAAAATTGTAAATATTGCTTATATTTTAGAAAACTTTATAAAAGGATTAAATTAATTATGAAAAATTTTGAAGTAATTATAGGTATTGAAGTTCATACAGTTTTAAATACAAAAACAAAAATGTTTTCTTCATCTAAAAGTTGTCATTATTCAAATCCTAACACTAATATTAATCCTATTGATTTAGCATTACCTGGAGTTATGCCACAACCAAATATTAATGCAATAAAAAAAGCTATTTGATTAGCTAACGAACTGCATATGGATATAAATTATAAAAATATTCAATTTGATAGAAAAAATTATTTTTATATTGATTTACCCAAAGGTTATCAAATTACCCAACAATATTTTCCTATCGGACAAAATGGTTATATTGAAATTGAGAATGAAAGCAAAAATATTAAACAAATAGAAATTGAAAGAATTCATCTAGAAGAAGATACTGCTAAACAATTTTCAGAAAATAAAAAAATATTTTTAGATTATAATCGGGCAGGTATGCCATTAATTGAAATTGTGACAAAACCAGTTATTTCAAGTGGTTATGAAGCACAACAATATTTAAGAGAATTAGTGAAAATTTTAAAATTTGCTAATGTTTCAGATGCTAAATTAGAGGATGGTTCATTAAGAGCTGATATCAATATTTCATTAAGACCATATGGTCAAAAAGAGTTTGGTAACAAGGTAGAAATTAAGAATATAAATTCTATTAACAATGTGAAAAAAGCAATTGATTATGAAATTAGTAGACAAAGTCAATTATTATTAACTGGAAATGTTATTTCTCAAGAAACTAGAAGATTTGATGATAGTTTAAATTTAACAGTTCATATGAGAGAAAAAACTAATGCTATTAATTATAGATATATACATGAACCAAATATTATGAGAATAAGTTTAAGTGATGATCAATTCACTAAAATAATGTCAGAAAAAAACCTATCCTTAAATGAAATAATTGTTAATCTTAAAGAAAATAAATTAGAAGATTCTATTATTCAGCAATTAATTAATGACTATGATTTTTATACAAAATTTAAGTTATTGACTAATGAAATTAATGATTATAATTTATGTTTTAAATGATTAGGAATAGAATTAATTGGCTTATTAAAAAAAGATAATAAATCTTACATCGATATAACTGATGATTTAATTAGAAATTTATCATTAATGTTAAAGTTATTAATTGAACAAGAAATTAATGGTAAGCAAGCAAAGGTAATTTTAGAATGTATTTATAAGGAAAACAAAAATCCACATGATGTCATTAAAGAATTAGGATTTGAACAAATTAAAGATCCAAAAATTATTAGAGATATCTTGATTAAACATATGGATGCTAATCCTGAAATGTTACAATCTTGTTATGATCGTCCTGAACGGGGAGAAAAGTTTTTTATTGGTATGTTAATGAAGGATACTAATGGACAAGCAAACCCAGTTATTTCTTATCAAATTTTAAAAGATATTATTAATGAAAAAAAATAAAAAAATGATATGTATATAATATATATTTTATCATTTTTTTTGTAATATTTTTTCTCACTACTTATATTTGTTTTATAAATATTTATTTTTGTATAGTTTATGCTAAATTCTTATTTTTATATATAAAATGAAAGTAAGAAAGTGTGGTGAAAAATATGAAATTAGCTCTTAAAAAAATTTTAGTTCCTATTGGTTTATTAATGGGTATTTCAACATTAGTAATTCCAACATCAATATTATTAAGTAGTTGTAGTAATGATAAAGATTCAAATCAGGATAGTATTGTTCTTCAAACAAATCAGCAATTTTTAGATAATGAAAAAAAATATTTAAATCCTGAATATAGTTTTCCAATTTATGATCCAAATTCAAAGTCTGGAATTCAAAATAGTATTCAGAACTTATATGATAATACACAAAGTGCGATTAATGCACTAAACAAAATTGATGTATCTAATTTAGATATAAATGAAAAAATTTGACTAGAATCTTATAAAGTGCAATGAGATATTAAAGCAAAGAATATTGAAAATGGCTTTATGTTATTGGGTTCTGATCCTATTACTGGTCAAAGATTATTATCATCTAGAGAAAATACTTTATCAAATAACATTAAGGATGCAATCAACATTTACAAATTAAATCTTGAAACTGGTGATCCTAGCGATGAAGTTGATTTAGAATTAGTGAGTTCAATTAATTCTAGAATTGATAATTTAAATAACTATATTATCTATTTGATAGCTTATTTAAGAGAAGGTATGAACGCTAAAGTGATGCCCTCAAATTTGATTAAAAAAAGTTTTATTAAACAAACAGTGCAATTTTATTACTCTTCTGAAATTGCAAATGCATTAAGTCAACAAGATTCAATTGAATTAACATCCATTTTTTCTGATAATGGTGCAGTTCTTAATCATAATATTTATTTTGATAATTTTTTAAATAATTATAAGCAAATCGCATCTGAAAATAATATTATAAATAATGACATTGATTCTAAGATTCAATTATTGGTTAAAAATTTAAATGAATTTATGTTATTTTATTGTGGTGAATATTATGAGGCAGATGGTTCTTATGGTGGATTAAGCTCACCAATTAGTTTATCTAAAAATCAACAAAGTATACCTGAGATTGAACAAACTTTGCTAATTAGTATAAATGGAGAAACAACTAATATTTATGGATTAGGATTTACAGAAGAAGATACATTAACAAATAATATTGGTATTGGTTATATGATGCCAAATCCTAATATTAAAAATATCAAAGGTGTTCCATATGTTGGAAATGATATTTATCAACAAATGTTGTACAATAACAATTCTACTAAGCGTAGTGCAGAAGAAATATATAAACAAGGTCTTCAATTAACTCAAGAAGGTACTAAAAAAATGCAACAAATTGCAACATTTGTAATTCAAGATATTTTAAAACAAGATGTTAATAATTTTGATCCAACCATTTGATATACTAATGATCCATTTGGTTCAAAACCAACACAAAAGAAATTGAGTGAAATAGCTGGAACAGATAGCGGCTTTTTTAAGAGATTTAATATTTGGTTAAATCAAGAAGATTTTTTCTTTGGTAGAGAAAAATTGATTGATGTTGAAGCTTTTATTAATCAATATTGATTAAATATTCAAGATGAACAATTATTAAAATATAAAAATACAATTATTACTCAAGGTTATCAAATACCATGAGAAAATAAACAATATATTGATGGAAGTGAAGCAACTGTCAGCGGAAATCAAGCATTAGCAGGCGCTGTATTATCTTTAGAAAGTTATATGCAATTTAAAGAAAGCACACAATCAGTATATGATGATAATTTCAATCCTATTAAAGATTATGTACTTTCTCCTTATAATTATTCAATTAGAGAAGATATTGGAGTGGGTATGGAAGGTCCAAGAGGTTCATGTCAATTTCAATATAATTGTGATCCATATTATAGTATACAAAAATGAAGTGTTGCATCACTAACAACACATGAAGGAGCTATGGGTCATCACACGCAACAAGAATATTGAACTGAATATATGCCTGGAACGAAGGATGGTAAAGTTATTAATAGTAATATTACACCAGGATATAGTTTTAAAAACGATGCATATCATGAAGGTTGAGCCGTTTTTACTGAATGATTTGCTGCTGAACTTGGTATATATGGTACATGAAATGGTAATGATTATGACGGAAATGTTTTACCAACAAATTGGTTAGAAAACAATTCAACAATTTTAAATATTAAAAATCCTCAACAACCAACAAATGATGAAATTAATTTCATTAAAAATTATCAAGGTGGAGTATATTGAAATATTGTTGATCAAGTTGATGCATATACAACTGATGCTGAAAAAGCTGTTGCTGCAACAAAATTAGCTAATATGTTAGCATATTATGGTTTCTTGAATGAATCTCAACTTAGAAATATGCGTATGGCTTTAGATACTGCAGTTCATTATAATCCTAATGGTAATAGTTTTTTTGAGGCTAATAATATAGATCTACCATTTGGTAGTTCATTGGCTGATGAAAGAAATTATATGTTGGCTAATTCTGGATTAGGTCTAGGAGATATTACATCAGAATCAATTAGATATATGTCTATTCCTTCTCAAGCAACAGGGTATATGTTGGGAAAAATTATTTTTCAAGAATTATATGAAGGATTTAAGACACATAAAATAGCAGAGAATAAGGATAATCCAAATTATAAATTTATTGAAGATAAATCTAGTATTAAACAATTATTTAATTTAATGTTAATGAATGGTGAAATTCCTCT
The DNA here is from genome assembly GCA_944322645.1 of uncultured Ureaplasma sp. GTDB lineage: Bacteria > Bacillota_I > Bacilli_A > Mycoplasmatales > Mycoplasmoidaceae > Ureaplasma. Next base: position 27,067 of record CALUPI010000009.1, on the reverse strand, counting down.
TGATGTATTAGTTGAAACAATTAATAATCAATTGATTAATAATAAAATATAGTTAAAATTAAACAATAATTTTTCATATTGAAAACAATTATTGTTTTTTTATTTATTAAAATATGATTATACTAAAATGTAAATTAAAAATACAAAAATTCTATTTTTTATAAAATTCAATTTTAAATTCAACATCTCATAATAAATTTACATGATGATATCTTTGTTCATCTATTTCAAAAATTTTTGATGTATCTATAATATGAGTTTCATTATTGTCTTCATATATAAATTCTAACATTCCTTTAAGCACAATTAATTTAGCACATATGCCTTTTGATGTTTTATGAGCATTTTTGATTCCATCTGGACATGTATTATTATTAAAAATAGGAGTAGATTTAATGAATTGCATTTATTAATCCTTTTATTTTGACTCAATTAAAAATGAAAATGTATTAGTACCAGTGTGAACAACTACTGATGTTGGTAATAATGCAATATCAGGATTTTTAATTTTTAGTTTATTTTTTAAATAATTTATATATTTATCATTCTCCTCAGATGAATTTAAATCTGGAAATATAACTAATTTATTTATACCTTTTTTATTAAAATTAATTTTTTTATTAATTTCATCAAGAGATTTATTAATTGAACCTTCAATTGTTAAATCTTTAGCACATAATTTTAAATCACCTTTATACATAATAGATAATTTTAACTTTAATGCTTTAGCAAGTAATCCTTTTATTCCTGTTAATCTACCACCAGCAATAAGTTGTTTTAAGTCATTAACAATAACCACACCACACTGATTTTCACGACATTTTTTAGCAAGTTTATCAAGTATTTTTTGATTAATTTCAACATTAGAATTATTTAGTTTAATTATTTCATTTACTAATCAATTACCAGTAATAGACATAGGATGAGAATCTAAAACTATGATTTTATTTTTATTAATTTGTTTTGCGCATGAAACAAATGTGTTAAAAGTATTGGACAGATATTTAGAAAATGGAATTGCAATTATCAGATCATATTTTTTTACAATATTATTCATCAACTCCATAATTTTTCCTAAGGTAGGTTGCGAAGTTTTTATTTTTATATCCTTATTAATTAAATCATATATTTCATTTCGACTTATATCAATATCTTCTTGGTAGACTATTTCTTTATTATTTTGTTCAACACAAATATTAATTGGACAAATAAAACAATTTTCATGATTAAAAAGATTGAATGATGAACCTGTATCTAATAAAAAAGCAATTTTTTTAGACATAATAACCTCTTAAAAGTATTTAAGTTATATAATAAATATAACATAAATATTAGTTTAAACCAATAATGAGGTAATTTATGAATATTTTTTATAACAAAAAATCATTAAAAGATACATTGATAATTTCTATTAGTAATGAACAAATCAATAACATTGAACACCATAAGAAATTTACAATTTTAAAATCTAATGAAAGGTATGTTGGAATTAATATTTTTAACGTATCAAATGATATTGATTTACCTGAAGGATATTTATATCCTAATAAAAAAATTTTAAATTATATTAATGATATTTCAAATATTGATTTGACTAATTTTATAAATCCTACATTAGTTGTGTCTCAAATTGAGGAATGTCAAATTATACCTAACACACATTTACATAGATGTATGGTTAATATTGGTTATGATAAAATTCAAATTATTTGTGGTGCTAAAAATGCTAGAGAAGGATTAATTACTGTATGTGCTTTAAATAATACTTTTCTTCCTAATGGAAATTATATTTCTAATGGTGAATTAATGGGTTATAAATCATTTGGTATGCTATGTAGTGCAAAAGAACTTGGTTTATCTACTGAGTCTAATGGAATAATTGAATTAGAACATACTTATAAAATTGGTGAACCTTATAAATCGGTATATGCAAATGAATAATGATCATTCTAGATTACATACAATTATTAAGCATAATCAAACATTTGTAAATAAAATTTCAAAAATAAAAAATTTAACAACAATTGTTGATTGACACTTTTTTACCAATATGGTCAAATATGGATGATTTTTTATAATTTCATCATTTTTGACGAGTTTTTTGCCAATCGTTATATGTTTAATTTCTGGCTCTATTAAAAATGTAGGTGGAGAAATTTTGATGGGAATAGGCTTATTATCATCCTTTCAAATTATTTTTACTAATGTTGGAGCAGTATTAGGTTTAACAATGGCAATTACAATTGTAAAATTGAAAAAAGAAAGAAACGATAAGGATTTTGGGTTGCATGATGATTATGGAATAATTTCCACCCAGTTTATTGTTAATTTTGTAGTTGGCATAGTAATGACAGGATTGTATATTGGATTAAGTTATTTATATATTACATATAATTGCAATCATCCTAACTTAATATTAGTTAAAGAACAAGGATTAAATTTCATTTGAACTACTGCTCCAAGTATATTATTAAATTCATGACTTGCAATTTTTATAATAATTATCTTTAAGAATAAAGGTAATTTATTAGCAGTGTTTTTTTCAATGCTAAATTTTGTATTTACAATTGTAACAATGGTTATTTTTGCATATATTTCGGACTTAGAATCGATAGGTATAGGTATATCTATTGATATAGGCATTGCATTGACATTAATAATGATAATAGCATGATTATTATTGCGACAGGAACATAGAAAATTATCGAATATAAAAATGAATAAAACTCAATTTAAAATGTTATTAAAAAATAGTTATAAAGTAAGTTTTGAAAGTTCATGAAGGGCAAGTACTAGAGGATTAGTGATTATAATTCTTTCAATTATTTCTTCATCAGCGAATCAAATTTTACCTTTAAATATGATAATGGCAAAAATTTTATGATTTAATATGAACTTTTTTTTACCATATTTTGGTACAGGAGTATCAAATGCATTAAAATATTATACTGCTCATGAAGATGTGGATTATTCATATTTAGATATAAAACCCTTTTTAGTATTTATAACTTTAACAATTTTATGTAATACATTCACAAGTGGGATATGAATGGCATGTATGCCCAAAATTATTGGATCTTATATTTCTAACTTAGAATCATTGCAATTGTTTGCTATTCAAAATCTATATAATCCAAGTATCTCTAATTCTAGTGGTTTTTCACATGCATATGAATTATGAGGAAATTTAAACCCACCAAACTGGATAGACAAATATATGGACAACCCAATATTAATTGAATATTTAAATAACAATTCTAATGGAGAAGGGCTTGGTCAATTATATTGAGTAAATCTTACTGTATATGGGTCAAATGCAAATGGTGATGCAAGTGTAATGGCAATGTTTTGAGGATATAATCAATGATTCAACCCAACATATAAACCAATATTTTCTGTAACTATTATTTTTATAGTTTTATATCATATTTCAATGATGACTGAAACTTTGTTAACTCAAATTACAACATTATTTTCAAAGAAAAATAAATCATTTTGAGTTGTTATATTAATGCATACATTAATTATGAGTTTTGTATTGTTATTTGCATATTTTACAATTGATTATTTAGGAATTGAAGCCTTCGTAATTCCATTTATGTTATTTTCATTAGTAACATTGACATATACAATAATTAAATTTAGTAAAATATTTAAAATTGAAAAAAAATTGTATTTCACAAAATTAAAATCAAATAAGTAATTAATCTAAGAATGTTTTAGACATTTTTACCTAAACATTTACATTATCATAACTAATTGTTTATTAATAATAATATAATTTTCCTATATAATAAAAATTATTAGGTAAAATATGCAAGAGAAAATTGAATTAATTCTTAAGAAAAATAATGTAAGTTATAAATGATATAATCATGATCCTATTTATTGCTTAGAGGACGCATTAAAGGTTGATGAAAAATTTAATATTCATGGTATAGAATCTAAAAACTTATTTTTAAAATCAAATGACAATAGTTATTATATTTATTTAACAATTGCAAATAAAAGATTTGATAGAAAATTATTTAAGGATTTAGTTGGTAAAAAATTATCAATTGTGGATGAAAATGAATTAACATTAAAAACTGGATATATTTCTGGTTCAGTTCCTCAATTTCCATTCGACAAGACAATTATATATGTGTGTGATAATGAAATATTTAATTATGATTCTTTAATCTGTTCTGGAGGAACTCCAACATCTTCATTTACAATCTCAGGAAAAGATTTAAAAAAAATTATTGAAAATATTGAAAACATAAAAATATATATATAATTTGTATATCAAATATTTCTAATTATAGAATTATAAAATTAAATTAATATTTAAAGAATATAAATTATAATATTTATTATGATTAATCAACATTTATCATTATATAGAAAATATCGCCCTATAAGTTTTGACCAAATTATTGGTCAATATTTTATTGTAAAAACATTAAAATTAGCAATTCAAAACCAAAACATAAGTCATGCATATATTTTTTCAGGTACTAGAGGAAGCGGTAAAACTAGTATTGCTAAAATTTTTGCAAAAGGTGTGAATTGTTTGAATTTTGATAATGATGTTTGCAATGTGTGTAACAATTGTAAGACTATTAATGATAATCTAGATATTGATATTATTGAGTTAGATGCTGCATCAAATAATGGTGTAAATGAAATTAAAGAATTGATTGATACAGTAAAGTATTCACCTAGTAAATTTAAATATAAGGTATATATAATTGATGAAGCACATATGCTTTCGACTAGTGCATGAAATGCATTACTAAAAACTATTGAAGAACCTCCTCAACATGTAATTTTTATTTTTGCAACTACTGAATTCTACAAAATACCAACAACTATTGTAAGTCGTTGTCAAAGGTATGATTTTACTAAGTTATCAGTTAAAGAATTAGAACAATTAATTACATATGTCTGTGACTCTGAAAATATATTAATTGCTAATAATGCCAAAAATAAAATCGCTTTATTATCTGATGGTGGTGCTAGAGATTGTTTATCGATCTTAGATCAATTAGCAAATTATTCCAATAAAAATATTCAAATTGAAGATGTTGAAAATATTTTTGGAATTACTTCGAACCAAAATATAATTGATTTAATTAATGGGATTATTAAAAATGACCATAAGCAAATCTTTGCAATTATAAGTTCATGAGAAACTAAAAATATCGATTATTTATGGTTAATTAACCAAATTATTAATTTATGTATGGATAAAGCAATTTATTTAAAGACACAAGATTGTAATTTGTTAACAGCATTATCGACTAATGAAATATATGCTCTAGATTGTGATGATTATTTAAAAATGATTAACATTATTGAGGTTTGAAGAGAATGTTATGAAAATATTAAAAAATATGGAAATTCTAAATTTTATTTTGATTTGACATTGCTAAAATTTAATTTATCATTACCAAATATAAATTATGCTAAGAATGAAGAAGTTATTGAAAAGAACACTAATCAAATTGTAGATATAAAAGATGTTTTTATTACTGAAACTGTAACTAATAAATTTAAAAAAGACTTAAATGATAATAATGAAATTAATGATTTGAGTATTAAACAACAAGATAATTATGATTTTAACTACATGATTGATGAATCAAAAAAAATAATTAATCCCTATTCTCATAATATTAATGAAGTTGACAGTAATGCTAATGAGACATCTAATCAAGATTGATTAAACATTTTTATGTCTATTGCATGTAATAGTAATTCTGAAATTAAAAAATTCGATGCAAATAATCTTTTAAAATTTAAGAGTGATTATTTTGCGGACACTAATATTGATATATTGTTAAAAAATATTGAAAAAATATTAGTGAGTTCTAAAAATGGTTTTGTAATTTTGTTTAATTATAAAAATGAAGCTGATAAATTTAATCAATATTTTTGGAACCCAGAAACTTATAATCAAATATGTGAAAAATTAAATGCATATAATCGAGTAATATTTGCTATTGATAAAAGAAAAGCAAATGAGTGATTAGAAATATATAAAAATAATAAAGATAAACAATATGAAGATGTGCAATTAAGTTTGTTAAAATATTTACATAAAAATATTGAAAATAATGACCATGATGATTTAAAACAAAAAATTATGGACATTCTTAATAAAGAATAGGAGGTATTAATATGAATATTCAAAAAATGATTCAAGAAGCTCAAAGAGCACAACAACAATTAAAGAAAAAAATGGATGAATTTGATTCAAAGGAATTTGAATATTGTTCAAGAGATATGATTACTGTTAAGATTTCTGGTGCTTTAGAAATTTTAGATATTAAAATAAGTGATAAAATTATCGATCCAGAAGATCCAGACACTCTTCAAGATTTAATAATTGAAGCTGTTAATTTAGCGATTCAACAAACAAGTCAAAAGAAAAATGAAATTGCTAACAGTATTGCTCCAGGATTAGCTGGAATGATGTAATATTGGGTAATATATTGTGATAAATGATTTTGAATTACTAGTGGATGCATTAGCATCTTTACCTTCAATAGGCAGAAAAAGTGCAAGAAAACTTGCATTTTATATGTTAGATCAAGATCAAAAATATATTCATGATTTTACAAATAGAATTTTAAATGCTAAAAAAAATATAAAAAAATGCTTAGCATGTAATAATATTTCACAAACTTTAATATGTTCAATATGTTCAAATAAAAATCGTGACCACTCTTCTTTATGTGTAATTGCAAGTATAGAAGATTTAGATAAAATTGAGTCATCCGGGACATATAATGGTTTATATTTTGTCTTAAATGGGGAATTAGCCAATAAAAAGAATAACTCTGAAATTGTTGAAGTTAATATTATGGAATTAAAAAATAGAATAAAAGAGGATTCTAAAATACAAAATATTATTATTGCAACTAATTTTAGTTATTCTGGTGAATATACTGCAAATTATATATTAAATGTACTAAATCAATTTAATATTAATATTTTTCGAATTGGCTTTGGTTTACCATTAAACTCATCTTTAGACTATGCAGATAATGAAACATTAAAACATGCTTTTGGTAATAAAAGAATAATAAAAAAAGGAGAATAATAATGAAAAATTTACTTTTATATGCAAGAATTTGCCCAGCCCCATCTCAATTTTCTATTAAAATTTTTAACGAATTTCAAAATTTAGAAAATTTAGAAACTAGAATTTTGGATGCAAGCAAACCGTTCAATCCTGAAATAGAACAAAAATATTTAAAACAGTTTGATAATATTATTTTATTGTTTCCTATTAATTGATTTAATATTCCATGAAATTTATCAAGATATATGGCTGAAGTGTGAAGAACTGGTGAATTTAATTTCCAAAATCAAAAATTACATGTATTTATTACAACAGGAGCACAAGAAAATATTTATTCATCTGCTGGATTAGGATATGATGTAAAAGAATATTTTAACAATTTATTTAGTGTTGCTAAAAGATTAAAAACTGAAATTTCAACTTTTGAATATTTTTATGGATGTGCAACAAAATCTCCTAATGATAGGGAATTTTTAGATTTTATTGATAATTTAAAAAATATATATATTAATAAAATTAATAAATAATGATATAATTAATAAGCGTTATAGTTATTTACTATATATAATTAAATATATTCGATTTAAAAAGGACAATTAGTATGAATAAAGACTTACAACCAAAAGTATATGAATCAAAATATACATGTGCTTCATGCGGATCATCATTTGAAATTCTATCTACAAAAGATGGAAATGTTATGATCGATGTATGTTCACATTGTCACCCTTTTTATGTAGGGGCTCAATCTAATACTAGTTTACGTGGTAGAGCTGAAAAACTGTCTAATAAATTTAGCACAGGAAAAGCATTTAATACCACTAAAAAAGAAGAATCAGCACCTGTTAAAAAAGCAAATAAAACTCAAGTTAAACACGGTCTTGAATCTTTATAATTAAATCACTCTTGATTCAATTGACTTCAAGAAATTATGAATATATTTATAAACACTAGAGGTCAATTATTTGTCTCTAGTGTTTTTTAAAAGTTAGGATATTAAATTATGGAATACAATAAGAAATTATTTGATGCATTAGCGAAAATTGATAAAAAAAATGATGAGTTAAATTTAGCATTAGAAACAGTTGGAAATGATATTTCAAGAATGAGAGAAATCAATATTCAACTAAAACAAACTGAAAAAATTGCCAAAGAATTTAAAAAATATAAGCAATTGATTGAAGACGGATTAAATGCTGAGGAATTTTTAAAAACTGAAAATGATAAAGAAATGATTAAAATGTTTCAGTTAGAACTAGATAATGCTAAAAATATAATTCCAAATCTAGAAGAAGAATTAAAAATACTATTATTACCAAATGACCCAAATAATGGCAAAAATGTGATTATTGAAATGCGTCCAGCAGCTGGTGGAGACGAAGCTTCAATTTTTGTTTCAGATTTATTTGATACATATAAGAGATATATTGAAAATCAAGGTTGAAAGATCAATGTTCTTGAGCTATCACCACAAGCCCATGGTTATGATTTTATTTCATTCATGGTAAGTGGCGAAGATGTATATAGTAAACTAAAATTTGAGTCTGGTGTGCATAGAGTTCAAAGGGTTCCAGCAACAGAATCTAAAGGAAGAGTGCATACCTCTACAATTACAGTTGCAGTATTACCAGAACAAGATGAAATTGAAATTAATATTAATCCAGCAGATTTAAGAGTGGATACATATCGTGCATCAGGTGCAGGTGGCCAACATGTTAATAGAACTGAATCTGCGGTGAGAATTACTCATATTCCTTCAGGAATTGTTGTTGCATCTCAAGAAGCAAAATCTCAAATTGAAAATAGAGAAATTGCCATGAAAATGTTAAGAGCAAAATTATGAGAGAATGCTGAACAAAAAAAACATGATGAACAAGCAAGTGCAAGAAAAAGTCAAGTTGGTACTGGTGAACGTAGTGAAAAAATTAGAACCTATAATTATCCGCAAAATAGAATCACAGATCATAGAGTTAATTTAACATTAAATAATTTAGATAGAGTAATGATGGGTGATTTAGAGGAAATTATTAATACTTTAATTGCTGAGGAACAAGCAGAATTAATGTCAACTTTAGAAATATAATTTTATGACTTTAAAAGAATTGAATTTAATGTTATTAGAAATGTTAAAAAAAGCAAAGGAAAATGAAAATATTGCATACTTTTTGCTTGAACATTTTTTGCATTATAAAAATAAATTAGATATAATCGAACACCAAAATGACGAGATTAATAATTTTCAAAAAATTTTAGAAGCAGCTAATGATTATATAAATGGTAAACCATTAAGCAAAATAACTAATAAAGTACATTTTTATGGATTAGATTTTATAGTTGATAACAATGTTTTTAGTCCACGTCTAGAGACTGAATTACTTGTTGAAATAGCAATTAAAAAAATTCAAGAAAAGCTTATAAAAACTAACAAATTAAATATAGCTGATGTTTGTTGTGGGACAGGTGTGATTGGTTTATCAATAAAATCAAGAATTAATGATATTGAAATGTATCAATCTGATATTGATGAAAATGCATATTTTAATACTGTTAAAAATTCTGAGCAACTTAATATAAAAACTAACATTAACTTAAGTCCAAACTTAGAATACTATTACAAAACTAATACTAAATTAGATGTTATTGTTTCTAATCCGCCATATATATCAATTGGAGATATTCATGTGGGTAATAATGTGAATAAATATGATCCATTAATGGCACTATATTGTGGAGATAATGGTTTAATGGTATACAAGGCGATTTTACAACAATCATTAAATGTGTTAAATCAAGATAGTTTTTTAATAATTTTTGAAATTGGTTATAATCAGGCTGAGGCCATATCATCATTTGCTTCCAATATTTACAAAGATATTAATATTGAAATAATAAAAGATTATTCTGGCCTAGATAGAATTCTTGTAATTAGCAAAAATTGATAAAATAAATTTAGTATGTTTAAAACTTATAAATATAGTGAATTAGATTCTGTTGTTTTTGAAATTAAAAATAACAAAGCTGTTATTATTCCTACAGATACTGTTATGGGTATTTTAGCCAATAATGAAAATATTATTTATCAAATTAAAAATAGACCAAAAAATAAAAAAATTATAAAATTTATTTTTAATTTAAATGATTTAGGAACACTTACACAAATTCAAAAAGAATTTGTTAATAAATTTTGACCTGGAGGAGTAACAATTGTAAAAAATCAAATTTCCTACCGCATGCCAAATGATAAGTATATTTTGTACTTATTATCAAAGTGCGGTACATTATATTGTAGCAGTGCTAACATTAGTGATCAGCAAACAATTATTGATTCAAATCATGTTGAATCACAATTTAGTTCAAAAAAATGATATTTCGATTTGGTTGTGGTTGAAGGGAAACCAGGTGGTAATTTAGCATCTACTATTATTGATATTGATAATTGAAAAATTTTAAGAGAAGGCGAACATTTGGTCGAAATTCAAGATTTTATCAATAATCACAATATTCATAATAAGAAATTTATAATATTATATGATGAACTTTGTTTCGGATATTTAAATGCAATTAAAGAGATAATTGATAATGAAAAATTTCAATTAAAAATAATGCCTTTAAATGAAAAAAATGCAGAAAATTTATGTAATGAAATATTAAATAATGAGTACACTTATGGGGTTGTATTAACTCAAAATCCTAATAAATGAGATATTTTATTTAATAAACACTATTTAATAAGATCTGCAATTATTTATGATAATCAAATTTCAGAGTTATCTAGACTTCATGATGATGCAAATATTGGTATATTTGATTTTAGTTTATTTGATTATGATACAAATTTAGAAAATATTAAAAATTTTGTTATTACTAATTTTGAAGGCGGTAGACATTTAGAAAGAGTTCAAACTATTATTGATTATGAAAAAAAATGAAAGAATTAAATTTTCTTTCATTTTGAATTTGTATAATTTGGATCTAACACATTTATGTGGTCATAATATAAAATCCCATCTAAATGATCAAGTTCATGTTGAGCAACAATTGCAGGGTATCCTTCTAATTCAAGAGTTATGTTTTTTTCATTAATAATATCAAATGCCTTAAATTTTATTGATGCTTTTCTTGGTACTATTCCTTGTCTAGATTCAGGTACAGATAAACAACCTTCTCCATGCTCTAAATATGTAATGTCCTCAGATTTATTGATAACTTGAGGATTAGCAATTAGTCAATGTTTTTCTATTCCATAATCATCTAAATAATGAAAATAAATTATACGTTTTAACAAACCTACTTGATTAGCGGCAATTGCTACACCAGGGGTGATATTGAATTGATCATAGTTTTCATAAAAACTTGCATCAACATAAGCCACCATTTTTTTTATATATTCAATATCATCATTGGATAACGGGAATTTAACTTGTTCACATACTTTTCTAATTCTAGGATCAGAATCTGGTACAATTCATTCCATTGTTGGTTTAAGTTTATTATCAAAAAAAGGATTAAATTTTTTCATATTCAAACTTTCTTATTATATATAATAATATATAATTATATTAACACATTTCAATTAATTAGGAGAAAATATGAATAAAGGTAAAGTTGTGGTTATTAGTGGACCAAGCGGAGTGGGTAAGCATACTATTTTTGAACAAATTTTAAAATTTAGCGATCTAAATTTATCATATTCAGTCTCAATGACAACTAGAAAAAGTAGAGATGGAGAAGTAAATGGAGTAGATTATTTTTTTGTTACTAATGATGAGTTTGAAAAAGCAATCAATAATAATGAATTAATTGAATGAGCAGAATTTTGTGGAAATAAATACGGAACTCCTAAAAAAAATTTAATTGATCAAATTAATGATGGTAAAAATGTTGCTTTGGAAATTGAAGTAATTGGTGCAAATAATATTTTTAAGATGATTCCTCATGATGAATTAATCTCAATATTTATAATTCCTCCATCAATTGATGAATTAAAACAAAGATTATCCAATCGTGGTACAGAAACAAATGATGTTATTAATAATAGGATTAACAGAGCTTATGATGAATTAAAGGAAAAAGATAATTATCAATTTGTTGTTGTAAATGATAATTTAGAAAAATGTGTAAAAGAAATATATAATATTATTAAAGATAATATTCAAAATTGTTAGAGGTATAAATATGAATTTAAAGAAAAAATATAAATGATTTTTAGGTATAGGTGGATTAATTGGATTGGTAACAATTCCTACAGTTCTTACATTGACAAGTTGTAGTAATCATGATAACTCACCTTCAACAATTCAAACATATGATGTTAAGTTCAATAGTAGCAACACACCTTCTACATTTGGTGGTTATACTACTATTGAATCTAGTGAAGGAGTCACACCTAATAGACCAACTGTATTACCATTTTGACCTTCTGATACAAGCTCTGTAAATGAAATAGATCCAAATTTTAATCAAAATGCAATATTAGAATTTTTACAATTATTAGACTCAACCATTGATAAAATTAGTAATTTGGCTAAAAATATCATTCAACAAGATTTAAATGATGTTGTATTAGATTTTCTAAGTGTTGTAGAAAACGAAACACTTAATACAGAAATTGAATTATGTGACAGAACTGATGTTAGTGGTAATGTTATTACTGTGAATAGCATTAGTATTGACAAAAATTTTATTAATACGAAAAAATATTAGTAAATATAACTGTTAGTTATAATAAAGAAACGGAAGTAAAAGATAATGATATTAAAGAAATTTTAACAACTACTTTTGATTTTCCGTTTTACATTGAATTTGTTGGACAAAGTGAATTATTAAGTTTGTCTCAAAAAATCCAAGAACATGATGCAAATATTTCTGGTACTAATAATGAAGTAGATTTTGAAGATATTAAAGAAATTTTCCTAGGTGAAAAACATAAAAATGATAATGATGGTTGAAAAAATGCATTTGTTAATAGTCAACATGAATATGATTATGACAAATCGAGCTTACAAGAATATGGTTTAATCAATTATGTTTCATCATTCAACAATAATGTTTCACCAAATGCTAAAATGTTAGGTTATACATTTAATATTGCTGATTTTTGAAATGAATTAGAAAAATCTATTAATCCAGCAATTTCAGTTAAAAAAGATACACAAGTTTCTTCACAAGATTTATCATATTGAGCTCCATCTACATCTTTAAACAAAATTTTTATGCCAAATATTGATAATTCCAATTCTGGTTATCAATTAAAAATAGATATTAATAATATGAAATCTACTGAAGGTTATAATACATTCGAAAATGCATATTCTAAGTTACAATTATTATGCAATTCTAATCTTGAACAACCAAAAAATGTTTATCTTGAATTAAATAAGGTATGTAAAATATTGTTACCTGATAATGTTGTCAATAATTTAAAATCTGTGAAAATTTCTCCATCTAATGGTTTAAATGGTGATGACGATTTTGAAATTAAATTTAAGGATAATTTTGGTAATAAATATGAATTTGATTTTTATCAAACATGATGAGCATAATTAAGAAGTTGGATTTTTCCAACTTTTTTTCTTAATTTTATATAATTAAAATATGAATATTTTAAATTATACATTATCTGATTTAGAAAATATATTCATTGACAATGGTTTAAAAAAGTATTTAGCAATTCAAGTTTTTGATTGAATTTATAAAAAAAGAGAAACCAACTTTTTATCAATGACTAATATTTCTAAAATTAATCGAGAATTTTTAGTTAATAATTTTGAATTAGCACTTTTAAATCCTATTATAATTCAATCTGATCCAAAGGATGGAACACGTAAATATTTATTTGAATTAATTGATGGTAATAAAATAGAAACAGTATTAATGAAATTTGATTATGGTTATAGTGTTTGTGTAACTACTCAAGTCGGATGTAATATGGGATGCAAGTTTTGCGCATCAGGATTATTAAAAAAGAAGAGAAATCTTGAAACATGAGAAATTGTTGCTCAAGTTCTTACCATTCAAAAAATTTTAGATGATGAACAATTAGGGAGAATTTCCAATATTGTTATTATGGGGATTGGTGAACCATTAGATAATTATGACAATGTTTCGAAATTTATCAAAATTATTAATGATGATCATGGACTTCAAATAGGAGCTAGAAAAATAACCTTAAGTACATGTGGTTTGATTCCAAAATTTAATGATTTTATTAATGATCATCCACAGGTTGGATTAGCAATTTCTCTTCATGCTCCTAATAATAACATTAGAGACATGATTATGCCAATTAATAAAGCTTATAATTTTAAACAGTTATTAGATGCAGCTAAAGACTATACAATAAGAACTAAACGTAGGATTACATTTGAGTATATAATGTTAAAAGACGTTAATGATTCCAAAGAAAATGCAATAGAATTGGCTAAAAATTTAAAAGATATTTTATGTTATGTTAATTTAATACCTTATAATAGTGTTAATGAGCATAGTTTTCAAAGAAGTGAAAATGTAAAAAAATTTGCTGATATTCTTAATGAAAATGGAATAACAGTAACTATAAGACAAGAAAAAGGAAGTAATATTGCCGCAGCATGCGGACAATTGAGGGCGCAAAATGAGAAAAATTAGTTATGATACACTTTCAGTTAGAGGACCAACACACACTAAAAATCAAGATAGTGTAATGACATATTACAATCATTTAAAAAGATTGGGATTTTTGTTGATATGTGATGGAATTGGGGGATATTATGGTGGAGAAGTTGCATCAAAATTAGCATCAGAAATAGTATTAAAAAATTTTTTAAAAAAAGATAAAGAGATTTCATGACATGACTGAATGTTGGCAACTATTAAAGAAATTAAAGTAGCATTTATTGCTGCAATTAAGAAAAATAGTATGTTAAAAGAAATGTCAACAACTTTATGTTTAGCAATTGTAGACACTAAACATAAAAAAGTATTAGTTATGAATCTTGGTGATTCAATGTGTATGGTATATAATCAAAACGGTAAAAAACAACAACTTGTTAATCAACATACATTTATTAATTATTTGATTAGAACAAATCAAGATGTAGAAGCTGCAAGAGAAGAAAAAGGAGAAGCATATCTTCACTCTTTAGTAAATTTTGTTGCTGCTAATAGTCCGGCCGAAATTTGATTTGATGAAATTGAATATGATTTAGAAGATAATGATATTTTAATAGTGTGCTCAGATGGTATTTATAAGTTTTTATCAGTTGATAACTTTATTTTTAAAAATAAAACACCGATAGAAATTTGTCATTTATTCCTTAAAAATGCCCAAGATAATAATACTACTGATGATGCATCGATTGGAGTAATGAAATATGAGGTTAAATAATCAAGAAAAGCAAAATCTAATCGGAAAAACATTATTAAAAAAATATAAAATTATTGGTTGATGAAGAGATGGTGGCTTATCTTCAATTTTTCATGTTGAAGATGTGAACAAATCTCCAAACGACAAGGTTAATAAAATTGTAAAAGTAATAAAACTAGAAAAGACTAAAAATTCTAGTTATCATAAGGCATATGATGAATTAAAACTTTTTAAAAATAATGTTTATTCTGATCGTCATTTAGTTAATCTTTATGATTATTATATTGATGATAATTTTTTATATTTAATTCTTGAAAGAATTGATGGGAGATCATTAGAAGAAATTTTAAAATCTGGTAAAGTTTATTCTCCTCATGAAGCTATATTTTTAATTCGTCAACTAGTTAAGGCATTAAAAATTATGCATACTTCATATGGTCAGCATCCAATGATTCATAGAGATATTAAACCTCAAAATATAATTGTTGATCAAAACCAAAAATTAACATTAATTGATTTTGGTATTTCTACAATGTATGATAATGATATTCCAATTACTGATGAGGGTGATATATTTTGTAGTCCCTTATATTCATGTCCTGATATCTTAAAATTAAATAGTACAATAAGAAAAGGAATAAAAGCAGGAAATGAGGATGCGATTAAAAAGTTTGCTGAAATTGTTTCCATTCAATTGGATACACACTCAATTGGTGTAATTTTATACCAAATGCTTACTGGTAAATTACCATTTCAAGCATTTTATAATAATTCTTTTAATGATGCTCAAAAAATTGGTTGTTGAAAAAAATATGATATTCCAATAATTTCATATCATCGTAAAGATGTACCAATTACAATTGATAATATTATTTATAAATGTACTGCTTCATTAGATAATAATATCAATTTACGTTATAAAAATGATGATGAACTTGAAAAAGACTTAGAAAATTGCTTAAAAGAAGAAATAATAGAGCAAACTGAATTATTGTGTCCCGATGAAAAACGTAATTATGAAATTGATATTAAAAAGACAATTAATCCTGTTATAGAAAAAACTCCTAAAGTTTTTACAAAAAAATATTTAATAATTGCTTCCACATGTTTAGGTCTAATAATATTATTGACGATGATTTTAACTATTTTGGCCTTAGCTACAAATGTTTTTTAAAGGAAAAATAATAAGCTTTATAGGTGGAATAGCAAATGTTTTATTAGAAAATAAACTTTTGGTAAGTGCAAAACCAAAAGGTATTTTTCGTCATGAATCTGTATTATTAAAACCGACTGTTGGCGACAATGTAAAGGTTTCTAAACAACATGAATCATATGTTATAGAAGATATTTATGATAGAAAAAATTTATTAATTAGACCAAGAGTTGCCAACATTGATGAAATTATGATTATTCAATCTATAATATCTCCAGATTTGAATTTATATTTGCTGGATAAATTTTTAGCGCATTATGAATCAAGAGTGGATAATGTTTCAATATGTTTTACAAAAATGGATATGTTAAGTAAAACACAATTTTTAGAAATAGAGAAAATTATACATACATATAAAGCAAATGGATATAAGGTTTATAATTCAAATGATTATAAAGATCTTGAAGAAATTAAATTCAATATCAGTAATAAAACGATGTGTTTAGTTGGTAATTCTGGAGTTGGAAAATCAACATTATTAAATAAAATTAATCCAAATTTAGCATTAAGAACACAAGAAATTTCCAAGGCCCTAAATAGAGGGAAACACACCACAACAAATAATCAAATGATTATATTTAATAATGGTATGTTTATTGATACCCCAGGATTTAGTAGTATAGATATTTTTTTAACACCAAATGAACTAGCATACAGCTTTCATGATTTTAGAAAGTATTCACCAATGTGTAAATTTTCTAATTGTTTACATATTAATGAACCTAATTGTCAAATAAAAAAATTAGTTGAAACTAATAGAATAGATTGTAATAGATATAATAATTATTTAAAAATGCAAGAAGAATTAAAATTTAAAAAATAGTAAAATTTTAATTTTAATCATTAATTTATATTGGTGATTAATATGAAAATTTTAAAAATTTTACCCTTTATAGTTTCTGCTTTTAATTCTAATTCATATGTGTTGACTAATAATGAAAATACCTCTATTTGTATGAATTTTCCACAATCAAGATCAAACACTGTTGGATTTAGAGGTGACTTTGCTGAAAATAAGAGAGCAATTGTATGATCGGGCGAAAAGATAGAATTCCAATATAAAAGTGAAACACAGCAAGGGGCAAATCAATTCTGTATTTGAAATGAGTGATATTTTAAGTCAGAAAATAATCTAGAAATGAAATATGATAATAAATCATATAATGAATATATAAATTGAAAGTGTTTAAATTTTTGGGGTGATGATTCAAAAAATGGAAATTCACATAATATAAAAAATAAACTTATAATTGAATCAGTGAACCAAGAACACGAAGGATTTTATAATTTGCAATATAATTATAAATCTGGTGGTACTCTTGGTATCCAAAATCATATTTTTAGTTCATTCCCTTTTCAATTGATAGTTGTTCCAAAGAATATTAATGCAAATATAAGTGCTAATAAATCAAAATTATATTATGGAGAAACATTGTCTATAAATCTGTTGTTTGATGATAATAATATTTATAAATATATTGATAGTAATTTATTATTAGTTACATATCAATGAAAAGTAAATATTAATGGTCAATGAATTGAATTAGCTAATAGTGAAAATCAAATTAATAATTTAATTCTTGATCCTGGACATTATAAGTTTTATGTTGAAGTAAAACTTGATATTACTAATGATAATAATATATATAATCCTGCAGATATGAATATTACTTCAAATATAATTGATATTAATGTTTTAGATAATATTAATATAAAGGTAGAAAATGTAAGTATTAATGATAGTGCAATTAATTTAAAATCGATTATTTATTATAAAAATTCAATAACAATGGATCAACATTTAATTGATTGAGCCTGATATAAATATAATTATGAAAATTCCAAATATGAATTTTATTCTACTAATAATCAAATATCTATAGATTTATATAACTCATCTGCCTTTATTTTTAGAGCATCTACAATTGATAATAAAGAGACAAAATGGTCAAATGAATTTATTGTTAAAAATCCTATAATTATACATGAATTGAATTTATTAATTAATGATTTTGATTATTTTAATAATTATAGTTATTTAATATATGATTCTAACAACAATATTTATAAAAATGAAAATGTTAATAACAATCAGCCTATAAATCTCATATTTGATTCATCTGGAATTTATAAAATTTGTATCAATCAAGAAGATGGTAAACAAATTTGACGATTAATAGAGATTAAAGATGAGGAAAAGGATGAAGAACTTGAAAATCCAAATCTTCCAGAAAATGAAATTCAAGAAGAAAATAAGACACCAATCTATAAAGAACCATGATTTTATATTATTATAGCTGCCTCTAGTATTTTATTGATAATCCTAATTATTTGATTCATTAAATATTGAAAAAATAAAAAGAACTAATTCCAATTTGTTAAGAAATAGTTCTTTTTTCCTTTTTTTGTAATTGTAAATTCTTGATTATAAGCGTCAGATTTTTTTACAACAAATTCTAAATCATTTATTTTGATTCCATTTATCATTATTGAGTTATTAGTTATTAATTCTCTTGCGGCTCTTTTTGAATCTGCTATTTTATTTTCTATTAAAAAGTCAACAATATTTATTTCTGAATGATTAATTGTAACTGATGGAACATTATCCATTGCCATTTTTAATTCATCTATACTTAATGATGTTATATCACCATTAAATAGAATTGATGAAATTTCCTTAACTCTATTGTATACTTGTTCGCCATGAACATCAACCATTACTCATTTGGCTAACTCGTGTTGGGCATGTCTCTTAAATGGTTCGGCCATTTGGATTTTTTCAATTTCATTAATTTCATCATGGCTTAGTAATGTAAGGAATTTTAATAACTTAATTACATCAGCATCAGATTGATTAATTAAAAATTGATACATTGCATATGGTGAGGTTAATTTTGGATCTAAAAATATGGCTCCTTTTTCTGATTTTCCAAATTTCTTACCTTCACTATTAGTTAGTAGGTTAAGTGTTAGTCCGCAAGCAAGATTATCATCTCCAAGTGATTTTCTTATCATTTCAATTCCAGCAGTTATATTACCTCATTGGTCACTACCTCCAACTTGAATAGCGACACCATAATTTTTATAGAATTGTAAAAAATCATATGATTGAATCAAATTATAACTAAATTCTGTATAAGAAAGACCTGTAGTTTCTAATCTGGTTTTGATAATTTCTTTTTCTAATAAATAATTGATACTTACCATTTTACCTACATCTCTTAAAAAGGTTAAAAAGCTCATATCTTTAAAATTATCCAAATTATCTAAAATATTCTTAGATGCATATTTTTCTAATTGTTTTTTTATTGCTAATTTATTTTTATTAACAGTTTCAGCATCTAGTAGATTTCTTTCATTAGATTTACCACTTGGATCTCCAATCATTCCAGTTGCTCCACCAACAACCGCATATGTCTTAATTCCATATGATTGCAATCTTCTAGCCATTATTAACATTACATAATTACCCAAATGCAAACTTGATGCAGATGGATCAAACCCAATATAGGCACATTTATTTTGTTCAATGGCTAAGTATAATTTTTCTTCATTAGTAATAGAGTTAAGTATTCCTCTTCATTTTAAATCATCTAATAATTTCATATTTTGTCTAACCTCTTATTATTAATTATAAAAAAATAAGAGACTTTTTATAATAAAGTCTCTTAATAGTAAATTATTTACTTTCTTCAGAAGTTGTTTTTCTTGAAGCTTGTTTGTCATGGTTAACTGTAGCTTTTTGCATAGGTTCACCATTAAAACGACGTTTGCTTTGAGTTTCAGGTAAAACAATTTCTTCATCAGATTTACCTACAAATTTAACAGGTTCATTTCTAACTTCACATGTAGCATCCATTAATACACCTAATATTAATGCAATTGATCTAATTGAATGATTATTAATTGGAATAATGTAATCAATAACATCTGGATTTGCATTTGTGTTAGCCATAGCAATTACTGGAATATTTAATTTTCTTGCTTCAGCAACTGCATTTGCATCATGGTCAGGGTCTAATACAATAATCGCATTAGGTAATTTACGCATTGTACGAATTCCACCATAAAATTTAGATAATTTTTCAGTTTCTTTATTGATGTTAATTTGTTCTTTTTTAGTGTATTTGTCTATTTCACCAGTTTTTTGTAACTGAATATTATCATTTAATTTTTTAATAGATTTAGAAATGTTTTTAAAGTTTGTTAATGTACCACCTAATCATCTTTGAGTGATATAGTAACATTGACCTCTTTTAGCTTCATCTTTAATTAAGTCTTTAATTAATTTACCATTAGTTCCAACTATTAATATACGTCCACCATTTTTAGTTAATTCTTGAATAAAAGAATATGCCTTATTTAAGTAAATTAATGATTTTAATACATCAATAACGTGGTTGTTAGAACGTTTAGCATAAATATATGGGCTCATTTTTGGGTTTCATTTACGTGGATTTAATCCAATGTGAGCACCTGCTTCAATCAATTTTGATGCAGAAACTAATTGTTTCATCTTTTTTAGGATTGAATTTGCATTGGCTTTATTCTGAACAGAGTCAGCAGGCGTCGCTGCATTGCTTTTAGCAGCATCAGCATTTGCATCAGTGGCAACTGATGATTCAATCTCATTTAATTTAGCCGAATTTTCCATTTAGGAATACCTCTTTCTATATAAATATATAATATTTTACCTAAATCATTATACTATAATTTATAAATTTCTATTGTATTTTTTAATTTTATGTAATAATATAATATAGTATTATTATTTAAATTTCATATAGAGGTTTTATTATGGCTATTAAAAGAGGAATTAGATTACAATGTTCAGAATGTAAGCATATTAATTATTTAACAAAGAAAAATGCTAAAAATACACCTGAAAAGTTAGAATTAAAAAAATATTGTAATAATTGTAGAGTATCTACTTCACACAATGAAATCAAAGCTAAAAAATAATGTTGAACAAATTAGATGTAATTGTTGATTTAATCTCTAAAAATAATCTTGACGGGATTTTATTAACATCTGAAATTAATCGTTATTGATTTCTTGATTTTAAATCTTCATGAGGTTATTTATTTATAAATAATAGTGGCAAATCAATTTTTTTGGTTGATAGTCGCTATTTTTTTGCTGCTAATGAAAAAATTAAGAATCTTGATGAAATTGTTCTTAGTGAAGGAAATCTAGTTGAACAAATAAAATCAATATTAAAGAAATTAAATATTAAAAATTTAGGTATTGAATCTGATTATTGTTTAGTAGATGATCTAAATTTATTTTCTAAATTTGATTGTAATATTCATTATATTAAAACTAAAGGATTAAGAATTCAAAAAAATAAAATAGAAATTCAAAAATTAAAAAAAGCTGCCGATATTGCCTCAGAAACTATTAATTGGATTAAAAAACAAGCAATAATAGGTAAAACAGAAATTGAAGTGGCAAGGATGATAAGTATACATATGCTTGAATTAGGTGCAAGTAATAATTCATTTGACCCTATTGTAGCTTCTGGTAAAAATGGTGCCATTCCACATCATTCCCCTAGTTCTAAAATAATTGAATCAAATGAATTGATAACTATTGATATCGGTTGTGTATATGATGGATATTGTTCTGATATTACAAGAACATTTGGAACTGGAAAGAATATAGATAAAAAATTATTAGAAATTTACAATATTGTTTTGGAATCTCAAAACAAAGGAATTAACCAAGCCAAGCTAGGAATGTTAGGAAAAGAGATTGATGATATTTGTCGTCAATATATTAAAAATAATAATTATGGTAAATATTTTACTCATTCTACAGGACATGGTGTGGGGATGGAAGTTCATGAATTACCTAACATTTCTCCTAATTCATTAACTCCAGTTGAACCAAACTATGTATTTACAATTGAACCAGGAATTTATATTAAAGATTTAGGTGGGGTTAGGATTGAAGATACTATATATATTGATGAAAACAATTGTGTCCATGTTTTAACTGAAAAAGCTAATAAAAAAATATATCTTTAATTTTTTTATTACATATTAAAATATATATTATATATGAATAATAATCATACAATTTTTGAATTTAATTCTATAAATGATCAAAATCCAACATCATTTGATATTAATTCAAATAAATATAATAATTTTAATTCTATTGATAAACTAGCAAAATACAATTTTGTTTATTTTTTATACACATGATACTTTGTTATTGCAATTATAAATTCTATTTTTTCATTAAGTTCGTATATATTTAACAGTGCATCAACAACTCCACTTTTTAATTATATTGGTGAAAATATGTTTAATAATTGACATAACACAAATATGTTAGCTATAAATATAGGTATACTTTGAGTGTTTATATATTTATCTGGTTATATAATTTTTAGTTGATATTTTGCAATTTTATTAATTATTAAATTTAAGGATAAAAAAAATTGATGAGTGCCTGTTCCCTTTTTATTTATTGGTTTTGGTATCATCATTATTTGATATATTAAATATATATTTGAAACTAGAGATAATACTCAACATCAAATTATAATATTAAAGATAACATTATTTATATTATCAATAACTGTAATAAATTTATTGACATATTTACCATTTATCAAAAATTGCTATGACTTAATCTTACCATTGACATTTTCTGGTTTATATAATTATTGCTTAATCTTGTATTTATGATTAAAAAAGTGAATTGATAATAAAATAAACAAATATAAACATATATGATTAGGATTATCACTATTCATTTTAATATTGATTGGTATAATAATTTTTTCAATCATTGCACTTTATTTTATTAATAAAAAACAAAAATTTAATGATTCTGATGTTGATAATAAAAATATTGAAAATGAAATTATTAAACCACACCAAATTTCAAAATATTAGGATTTTAATTTATAAATATAGATTAAAAATATAAAATATGATAATGAAAAAATTAGTATATTAATTTATAGAAATAATTTATATATATTATATTTGATTATTTAATATTCCATCCATGTTTTATAGCTTCAGATTTAAGAAGATTTACATCCTGCTTTAAAATCTGAACATCATCTTCAAGTCTATCCAAACGTGAATTAACATTACTAAATTCATTTCTCACTTCAACCTTAAAATCATTAAAACTATTTTCTAAATTACCTACTCTAGTTTTTAGATCACTAAATTCCTCTTTTAAATTTAAAACAACTTCAAGAATTGTATCAGTTTTTGATTTTCTTACCATTTTATATTCCTTTGGTTTCTTTAACTTATTTGACTTTTCTTTTTTTATTTTATCTTTTAATTTTGCAAATAAATCATAATTGTGAATCTCAACAGATTCAATATCATAATCATTTAGAACATGTTTGAACTTAGAATTTTGATTTTTCATTCTTTTTCACCTCATTAATAAACAATGAAAAGATTTCAAAATTTACTAAAATTTACAAATTTATTTTTATTCAAAAAGCATTAAAGCTTAAAATTATATAATTTTGGTTTTTTAAATAAGTAAAAATTACAAATATTTTTAAAAAAATACATTAATGTGAAATATTATAATAAAAATATTATAATAAAGTTGGTAAGAAATATGGAAAAAATGTTTTTAGAAATTAAGAATTTAAATTTTAAATATAATAAATCAAAAGTTGCATTAAAAAATGTTTCTTTTAGTATTCAAAAAGGTTCATTTCATGGTTTAATTGGTGGAAATGGTGCAGGTAAATCAACTTTAATTAAAATATTAACAAAAGCTTTAGAAAATCAATCAGGAAAAATTTTAGTTAATAATAAAGACTATTTAAATTTAAAAAATTCAAACTTGGTTGTTTCTTATTTCCCTGATGTGGTCGTTTTTCCAACAGGATTAACAGTTTATGAATATTTAAAAAATGAATATCAAGTTATTAACAATAATGATAAATTTATTAAGGAAAAAATTACAAAATTATTAAAAGAGTTTGAAATTGGTGATTGCATAAATAAATCTCCTAATCGTTTATCATCAGGACAGAAGAAAAAAGTAGAGTTGGTTCGAATAATGTTAGAATCACCTCAATTTATCATTTTAGATGAACCTACAAACTATTTAGATCCACACGGTAGGGAAATTTTGTTTGAGTGTCTAAAATATTTTAATCGTCAAGGTGTGACTATTTTAATTTCAAGTCATATTTTACAAGAATTAAAACTATATATTGATTCAGCAACAATTATTGATAATGGACAAATAAAGTTTAGCGGTTCAGTACATGGAGATGAATTAATAAAAAAATATAATGAAATTAATAGTGGAAAATTGGAGGTATTTAAGGATGAAGCAAGTAAATAAATTAATAAAATATTACTTTTATCAACTATTTAATTCAATTGTATTTATTTTATTAGCAGTAATTGCAGCAATTGGATCAATTGTGACAGTGATACTACCATATTACTTAAGAGGCGAAGTTTTATCTAATTCATCTTTTATTATCTCAATTATTTTACAAGTAATATTAATCATCTTTTTATTATTTACTTCAATCAAACTATTTAATGAAAACAAACATAATTTAAGCGATATTAAATTATTGGGTAAGAACTTTTTTAGAGACCAAATGTTTTGAGCAAAAACATTAGTTATTATAATATCAAGTACTGTTTTAATGTCAATTATGACTTTACTAGCAACTTTTACAATGTTGGGATTACATGTAAAAGCAGATACAATTGCAGCAATATTTACTTCTAACTTAATTGGATTATTTATTAATATTTTAGTGTTTACACCAATATTGATATTATTATCACTATTGTTAGGCAGAATTTGATCACCGATTATTTCTCTTTTAGTCGTATTAATAGCACCAATCACTTCTTGTATTAGCAATTTTCTATTATCAAACCAAAATCAATGTAACAATATTAATAAAAACATTAATGATAAAACTGCTAAAGTTCAATATGATAAAATTTATGAATTTGATGCCAATAATAAGTTAATTAATAGTGTGTATGCCTACAATTATAACTATGATCAAAATGCAGTGAACAACACCAATGTTGATATTGCTAATAGTATTAATTATGTTAATAAATTTAACTATTTAATACCTGGTAATATCACAATAGCAACTCAACAGGCTATATATAGTCAAATTGATAATCAAGTTAATTTATCCAATTATTTAATGTATTCAGGTAGTTTATCTAGATATGTGCCAAGTAATTTTGCTAATTTATCAAATTATTTAAATTCTAATAATTCATATATTTTAACTAATATGAATGATAATGATTTCTTTGCTTTGAATGCTGAAGAATTAACTAACATGATATTAAATAGTGTAAAGAATGTAGTTAATAACAATTCAACAGTAGCTTCAAACAAAGAAGAAGTTAATGGAATTTATAATACATTAATTAACAACGATGGTGGAGTGTGAAATTTTGATAAATTAAATCAGAAGCAAATTAATTTTATTTTTGATCTATTAGGTAATAGTGATTCTAACTTATTTTATGTTTGATATTATGCCCAGTATTTATCTGGTAATATAACAAATATTATTGGATTAATATCACAAGAGATCTCTGCTGAATTAGCCCAATTAGTTAATTACTTGTGATTCAATAATGATACTTATTTTAATTTAGTATTAATTGATTCAACAAATGCAATATTAAATGAATTTCAAACTAAATTAAGGACAACCTACCCAATTGATACTATTTATAAATCAACCATGTTAGCTTCTAGTAAAGATATTGATTTCTTTGCTAATAATCTAGTATATATAAACAATTCAATTCCTTTTATTTTAAACAACAATGGCGTTTACGCTCAATGTGATCCTGAAGCATTTAAGTCTAAGTTTAATATTACAACTTTAGATACTCAACAAGATTGAATTGATTATATTAGTACTAATAATGTTCCAACTGTTGCCTTTTTAAATAATGTATATGATAGTTTAAAAGCAATGGATTCAGCTATTGTAGAAGTGAGATTAGCAAATAATGGTTTTGACCTTCATTCCTTTAATCAAATATTTACAATTGAAGTTCAACCTTATAATTCTTCATGAATTTCTTCAATTGTCATAGAATTATCCATTATTATATTATTTATGTCATTAGCATATTATGCTAATAAGAAAGTAAGATTGTCTTAATAGGAGAGTTAAATATGAAAAAGAATAAAATAATATTATCTACTTTAATTGGTTTTTCATCTGCAACAATAATTACTGGTGTTGCACTAGGAGCAGTTTATGCTTCTAAATCTAGTTCCAATAATAGTTTTGTTGATTTAGATTCTCATAGTCCTGTTATGTTTGATAACAAGCAATTTGCAAATAGTGCCCAAGCTTATGAGTATGCACTAAGTTTGGTTAATAGTGAACAATTTAATGTTTCTAACCAAAAGTTATATAGTTTAA
>CALUPI010000008.1 GCA_944322645.1 uncultured Ureaplasma sp. | reverse complement strand
TAAAAACTTTTAGTTTTTATAAAAATTGAATGAAACCTTTATGGGTTGGTTAGTGGGTTAGATACAACAACACCACTATTAGAATATAATGTTAATGTGTTTGAATCAAATACTCATACATTGTTATTTAAATTATGTTTGGAAAAAAAATCATTATGCAGAACATGCTTGACTATTAAATAATTAATTTCGCCATTGATGTAAAAATAAAAATCATAACTATATATCAAATCTAACTTATGATCAGTTGTAAACAATTCAATCTTTATGTTTTTAAAATAATCAATTGCAGTTGTTTCACTTTTAAATAATTTTCAAAATGAAAATTTAAGGTAGTAAATCCATTGTTTGCGCTCATATTGCTTAAATTGATCTAAGTTTTTAACAAAAAAATATTTATTTGCTTTTAAAAACTTATTTCAATCATTAAAAGTTTTTGGCTTTAATCTGTGAATAATATCACCGAACCAAACCCCACGAGTCAATCAATATTTGTTTAGATAAACAATTATTTTTGGTTTTTTAGATTTTCTATCTCTTGTTTTAATAATACAATTTCTCTTTTCAACAAATTATTTTCTGATCTTAATTTTTGAATATCAATTGCTTCGGTTGGATTCAACTCACTTAATTGTGAAATTGATTTAAGATACATAGCATTTGTTTTTGAATAATAAATTCTAGTTGTGTCTAGTTTCTTATGTCCTAAAATATCTGCAATGTCCTCAAGTGCTGCACCATTTAATCTTAACAATGATCCTTTTGTTCTTCTTAGAACATGAGGAGATAATTTTGTAGATAAATTTAATTTTTTAGAAATTAAAGAAAGTAAATATTGAATTCTTTTGATTGTTAATTTTTTAAAATCATAATTTTGTAACTTTAATGTTTCTAATAATTCAAAAGAAAGTTGCGAAATATTAACTGGTCTATATTCATTTTTATTTTTAATTGTTTTAATAAAGAAATCAGGAGAATTTAAATTAAATCAATCTACTGACACAAACTCTTGAACTCTCATTCCTGAAGATAAAAGTGCATTAAATATAAATTTTGATTCAATATTTAATTCTAAGCTTTGAATTTTTACAACTTCATCATAATCTAAATAATTTTTAGATGTTTTTATGGTTTGATCATATTTTCTCAATTTTTGAATATCAATGCTTAATTCTTTTAAATATTTTGAAATCCAATAAGAATACATCCTCTTGGAATTGTTAGAAATATTTAAATTTTCAATAAATTTATTAATTGAGTCAATGTCATTAATATTTGATACATTATCAATTATTTTTTGAATATAACTATTCATGTTTAATAGTTTCCTTTACTTTTTTAGATTTTGGTTTTCGTCAAATGCAATAATAATTATGAATATAAATTTCTATAGCTTGCTTCACAATGTCTGTGCGTGTAAATTCACGTTTATTAATTTGTGAATATTTTTCAACCATATCATCTAATTTTTTAATAGTTTTTGGATCTAATCTAACTGATACCATTTTTGTTTTATGTTTTATACTCATAAATCAACTCCATTTGTTTTTCAATAATTTTTGATTTATAAATTTTATAGTATTTCTTTTTTGGAACATCAGATACAACTGCTACAAGTTTTTTATCAATTAATTTTTTTATAGATTTTTGAAAACTAGAAAAACTAATATTCAATTTGTAGCATATTGCTTTATCTGTTAAATAATCTATTTTGGATTTTTCAAAAGATCTGATATAAGCAAGTATTAGCAATTCTGTTTTTGTTAAATCTAATTCCAACATTCAATCATGAATGCAAAAATAAAAGCTCATACATATAACCTTTCGAGTCACACATATAAGCTTCCATTTTTAAGTTTCCAATAAACCAGTGAAATTAACAAAATTCTTATTCTTTTTTATATGAAATCATTTAACTAATGCAGAAACATCTTGTCCTTTTGAATTTTTATATTCTTTAAAGTTTTTATTCATTTCTCTTGTTATTTTTAAATATTTTTCAGTTAATGGATTAGAACTATTTGTTGTTAATATATAATCTAAAATTACAGTAGAATATAATGATACATCAATTCTACAGCGAGACATATTTCATTTATTATTTTTCAAATAACTTTTTGGGATATTATCATTAATATCTATATAATTACGTAATATTGGGTAATTATTTAAAAATTTTTGAATCAATTCAATCATACATAATCAGTATAACTAAAATCTCATTAATTATGAAATTATTTATTTATATAATATAATTTAACTTATAAATTATAAAGGAGATTTATTATGGAAATAAAGGCAGAAATACTAAAAGATAAAAATGGTGTGGAATTGTGCACTGAATTCTACTATCAATTAGTTGATAAAGAAGAACAATTATATCCATGATACCATGGTTTAGAATTAGTATATACACTTGATCCTAATGATAAATTAGATTTTGATTATGCTGTAACTAAAATGGATGATGACCAAGAATTTATGGCATATGTAATAACTAAGGTTGTATCAGAAGTTAATCCAGACATTGTTATAAATTCGTTATTTATTAATTACAAATTAAATTCTGATGGTTCTGAAAACTTAATTAAAAATATTTGTATTGCTTTTTTAATGCCAAATGGTCAATACATGGTTTGTAGAGCACCATTATATGCATTTACAAAAGAAGCAAGAGAATTTGTTAAAGGAGAATAATTATGAGTTTTTGAGATTGTTTAAATAAAGCAAACAAAGTAAAATGGGTACAGTTGCAGCCGGAACTGCTTTAGTAGGTGCAGTTAGTGCTGGAGTTGGTTTATTTGCAATGTCCAGAAGAAAACAAAAAAGAAAAGAAATAAACGAAGATCGTGAATATGAATTACATAAGGAAAATCTTCAAGCCAACATTGAATTAAAAAATAGAGAAATGGGTTTAAAAGAAAAACAATTAGAATCTGATGAAAGAAAAGAAGCAATGAAATACAACAGTGAGGTTGCTAGAACTCAAATCATGTATTCTGATAATAAAATGCAACCTAACTATGTAAAAGATGATTTAAATAATACTGTTATGGACAATAGAAAAATAAAACAAGATGTTTCTATTATGTCAACTGGTTTAAATACATATAATCGACCATCTAATAATGTATCGAATATTTCCTCAATTCAGTCTGAATTATTAAAATTGTTTGAAATGAAACAAAATGGAATTATTAATGATCAAGAATTCCAAATGTTAAAAGCTAAATGTATTAACGGTTAAGTTAGAAGAGACAATTATTAGTCTCTTTTTTATTTATAAATTTATATATGTAATTTGAGAATCTTCATCAATACATACTATATTTAATTGTTCTTGAGATGGTAAAAAATAAAATCAACCTTCATCATTATATGCTTTACCCATTCCTCCATCAATCATTACCATATTGCTCAAATGAAAATATGATAAATTTTTCTTAAACATTGGATCATAACCATGACCAAAAATAAAGAAATATTCTTTAAAATTGTTTTTTAAAGCCATATTATATTGGTCAAGAGTTTGAAAACCTAAATAATTTATATTGCTATTCATAAATTCGATTTGTGATTTTTTTGATCACATTTTAATTTATTATTCTTACAAAAAAGATAATAATTTAAATTGATTTTAAATGGAGAATTAATAAATATGTTGTTTTCATAATTTAAATCAATAATTTGATCAGTTTAATGATAAATTATGATCTATATAACCATTGATGAGAACAAATTTATCATTAATAATTTCTATTGATTTTTGATTAGCAAAAAATGAATATATTTCTTGTTGATTAGGAAATGGTTGATTAAAATCAAACAATTGAGACAAATTCATATTTTTTATAAATTGATAACCAGACTTAATCACTAATGAATTAAAAAATTTTGATTTGAAATAGTCTTCAGTTTGATGTTTTCTTTTTATAATATAAATTTTAGGTAATTGAGAATTATTTTGATGAATTATATTATAAATATACAAATAGGTAATTTGGCTTTGATGTTGACTTGTATCAAAACCTAAATTACCTATACAATATACCTTATCACTAGGATCTAATGTTAATAGTAGTTTTTCTAATTGATCAATTCTGTTGAATAATGAACCAATACAATAAATTTTGTTCATATTATGATTTTATTAAAAATAATAAATTATTTTTTATATTTTTTTAAAATCTATATTACAATATTTAAATGTATAGATTATGTTGTATTTTTACTTCAGTGATAAAAAAAGAGAGTATTATTGCTACTCTCTTTTTTCATATTTAAATTCCAATTTCAACTATATTATATAGTATTATAGTTCTTTTAAAAAAACATATATTTATTCTTAAGAATAAATTTACTACTATAATTCATCTAAAATTGATCTAATTTTTTTCTTTGGTAAAACTAATTTAGTATTTGCTTTAATATCAGCAATTGCATGCTTAATTGTTGGAATAACATTATCTAAATGACAACACAAAACTCTAGATTTTCATGAATTAATGTTGTCATTAGAAATATTTGGTACAACAAACAAAAAAATTGCTTTTTTATCTTTTGATGTTACTCTAAAAGCTAATTTAGAATCATTATCATATGATACTAAGCCATTTTTTCTTTGAATCAATAATGCCTTTTTTCTAGCATCTATTTGGTAAATATTATTTATATTAGCTTTAAAATTGATAAACAAATGATATACAATATTATCAATATTTAAAAAGATACAAAAATCACATTTTACATTTAAAGGTTGACCATCATATTTGATATAGCCATTATCTTTATCAATTCAGCTGCGATAAATAATTTTGGCATTAATTTGTGATTTTTCAATTCATTCATTTATTAAACCATTACAGCTTTCTTCAATTTGTTTTTTCGAAGTAACTGTAAACATATTATTCTCCTTGAATATCAACTATTTCATGGTTTTCATCTGAATGAGTTTCATTTTCTTCTTCATCACCATTTGATTTAAAAGCAGCCACATAACAAATATGTTCATTTTTATCTAAATCCATTAATTTAACACCAGATGCTGAACGGCCAATTATTGAAATTGCACTAGCATTTAATCTAATAATATTTCCAGTGTTGGCAATTAATAAGATTTGGTCAGTTAAATTAACTAATTTCACACTAACTAAATTACCAGTTTTTTCATTAATTTTTAATGTTGTAATACCTTTAGCCCCACGTTTAGTCAATCTATATTCATCTTTATTAGTTAATTTTCCAACACCATTGCTACCAACAGATAATACATATTCACCTTCACTACTTACACCAGTTCCAACTACATATTCTTTTGCATCTAATCTAATACCAATTACTCCACGAGCTGTACGACCTAATTCACGAATTGTGTTTTCATGGAATCTATTTAAGTTTGCTTTATTAGAACCAATAAAGATTTCATCATTACCACTTGTTATATGTGTTGCGAATAATTTATCATCTTCATTTAAAGTAATAGCAATTTTACCATTTGATCTAATACTTGCAAATTCAGTAAGTTTAACCCTTTTAATTAAACCTTTTAGTGTAACAAAGAATAGGTATCCTTCATCATAGTTATTAACAGTAATTACATTAACAACTTTTTCTGTTTTTTCAATGTTTAAGAAATTATTAGCAGGCACACCTTTAGATTGTCTAGAACCAATTGGAACTTGGTGTCCTCTAATTCTATATACTTTACCTTCAGTAGTAAAGAATAATAAATCAGCATGAGTATTTGAAATTATAATTTTTTGAATACTATCATCTTCATGAGTTTTAGCTGCAAGAATACCTGTTCCACCACGGTGTTGTAAACGATATGTATCAATTGGCATTCTTTTAAATCAACCATTGTTTGACATTGTAATGACAATGTCTTCAACTGGAATTAAATCTTCATCATCAATATTACCACTTGCACCTTCAAGAATTTCAGTTCTTCTAGCATCACCATAAGCATTAACAAAATAATCTAAACGTTCACAAATAATTTCATGACGTTTATCAATTGAGTTAATAATTATTGTTAATTCCTTAATAATTTCTAATAATTTGTTTAATTCATCTGTTAATTTTTGGTGTTCAAGTCCTGTTAAAACTCTTAAACGCATTTCAAGAATTGCTCTTACTTGAATTTCATCAAGTTTTAAGAAATCCATTAAACGTTCACATGCATCATCTGTATCTTTTGAGGTTTTAATTATTTTAATAGTTTCATCAATATGATCAACAGCAACTAATAAACCTCTTAAAATATGAGCTCTATCTTCGGCTTTTTTAAGTTCAAATTGAGATTTACGAATAATTACTTCATGTTGATGCATGATGTATAAATCTATTAATTCTCTAAGATTTAAAATCTTTGGTTTTCCATTCACTAATGCTAAATTATTTACTGAAAAATTCACTTGTAATTGTGTAGATTTACATAATTTATTAAAAATAATTTCTGGAATAACATCTCTTTTTAATTCAATAACAATTCTAATTCCATCACGGTTAGATTCATCACGTAAATCAGTAATATCCTTTAATTCTTCAGTTTTTACTAGTTCTACAATTTTTTCAATTAAATTAGTTTTATTAACATTATATGGAATTTCTGTAATAACTAAATTATGTTTACCATTTGCAATTTCTTCAATTTCACATTTTGAACGAATAGTAACACTACCACGTCCAGTATTAAAATAATCTCTAATTCCACTATTTCCAACAATTTGTCCATATGTTGGAAAATCAGGCCCCTTAATATGAGATTCCATTAATTCATCAATAGTAATATTAGGATTTGCAATTACAGCTTTAATGGCACTACAAATTTCATTTAGGTTATGAGTAGGCATACTAGTTGCCATCCCTACAGCAATCCCATTAGTACCATTTGCTAATAAATTAGGAAATGAAGCAGGTAAAACTGTTGGTTCTTTTTCTGAACCATCATAGTTATCTGCAAAATCAACAGTATTTTTATCAATAGATTCAAGGATGTCATCAGAAATTCTTGACAATCTTGCTTCAGTATAACGCATAGCTGCTGGACTATCACCATCAATTGAACCGAAGTTACCATGACCATCAATCAATAAGTATCTCATATTGAAATCTTGAGCCATTCTTACCATTGCTTCATAAACTGCATAGTCACCATGAGGGTGATACTTACCAATAACTTCACCAACTAAACGTGCAGATTTTTTATATGGTTTATCAGCAAACATCCCAAGACCATAAGCTGCATATAATATTCTTCTATGTACAGGCTTGAATCCATCACGAACATCAGGTAATGCCCGAGAAACAATTACTGACATTGCATAATCCATAAAAGATGTTTCCAGTTCTTTTGTAATTTTGACATCATGAACTTTAGATTTAGCTAATTGTTCACGAATTTCTTCACTAGTTATTCTACCTTTTGAATTTTTCTTAAATGACATAATTTTGTTTTTCCTTATCTTTTATTTAATTATGCATCAATATTTTTTACATATTCTGCATGTTCTTCAATAAATTCTTTTCTTGGTGCAACATCTTCACCCATAAATAATATAAATGCTTTATCAGCTTCAATTACATCTTCTATAGTTACTTTTAATAAAATTCTATTTTCAGGATTCATAGTAGTTTCTCATAATTGATCAGGATTCATTTCTCCTAACCCTTTATAACGTTGAATATTATATCTGCCGCTTGGAACTTCTAATTTAAATTGTTCTAATTCTTCATCACTATAAGCATATCTTACAGATTTTCCAACACTAAATTTATATAATGGTGGTTGGGCAATATATACATGGCCATCTAAAATTAAGTTTTTCATGTATCTAAAAAAGAAAGTTAATAATAATATTCTAATATGAGCTCCATCCACATCAGCATCAGTCATAATAATGATTTTGTTATATCTTAATTTTTCACTATTATAATCATTTAATGTTCCAGCACCAATTGCAGTAATCATATATGCAATTTCATCACTAGAAAATACTTTTGATGAATTTGCTTTTTCAACATTCAAAATTTTTCCTTTTAATGGAAGGATAGCTTGAAATTCTCTTTCTCTTCCAGTCTTTGCAGATCCACCCGCAGAATCACCTTCGACAAGATACAATTCAGTAATTGAAGCATCACGTGAAGAACAATCTGCTAATTTACCAGGTAATGAATTTGATTCAAATGGAGATTTTCTTCTTGTTGCTTCTCTTGCTTCTTGACTACGTTTTCTAGCTTCAGCTGCAGATAATATTTTTAATACTATTAATTTTGCAACTTCAGGATTTTCTAAAATAAATTTTTCAAAAACAACACTTACAACACTATTAACAAATTTTCTAACTTCACTATTACCTAATTTTTTCTTAGTTTGTCCTTCATATTGAGGATTAGGATGTTTAATTGAAATAATTGCAGTTAATCCTTCAAAAATATCTTCACGACTTACCTTATCTTTATTAGGATCTTTAATCATTTTCTTTTCAATTGCATAATTATTTATGATTCTAACTAATGCAAGGGCAAAACCTTCTTCATGAGTACCACCTTCATTAGTATTAATATTATTACAAAATGTATGTACAGATGAAGTATATGATTTATTATATTGAAATGCAAATTCACAACGAATTAAATAATCAGATTTTTCTGCACCAGTTTTTGCATTACCTGTAATAACAGGAACTCTTTCCTCTTTATCACCATAGATAATTTCTGGAAATAAAACTTCTTTTTGTGCATTTAAATCCTCAACATATTCTTTTAATCCACCTTCAAAACATCAAGTAAATTTATGATCAGTTAATTCAGAATAAAAATTAATAATAACACCTTTATTTAAATAAGCTAATTCTTTTAATCTATTAGTAATTTTATTTTCATCTCATGGAGATTCTTCCATAATAGTAAAATCTGGAAAGAATTGAATCTTTGTTCCATGTTCTTTTTCAGATTTACCAATTATAGTAAGTTCAGATTGAGGAATACCACCATCTTTAAATTCAATAAAATATTCATCATAATTTTTACATACTCAAACTTTAAATCATTTACTTAATGCATTCACAACTGATGCTCCAACACCATGTAAACCACCTGAAATTTTATATGAATCATTATCAAATTTACCACCAGCATGTAATACTGTTAAAACAGTTTCAACAGTAGATTTTTTTGTTTCACTATGAATATCAACAGGAATTCCTCTACCATCATCTTCTACTAAAATTGATCCATCTGCTTTAATAGTAACATTAACAGTAGTTGCAAAACCGGTCATCACTTCATCAATTGCATTGTCTACAATTTCTCAAATCATGTGATGTAAACCTTCAGGTCCTGTCGAACCAATGTACATTCCAGGACGTGTACGAACTGGTTCTAATCCTTTAAGAACTTTAATACTACTTCCATCATATTCATGTTTTTTATCTGACATTTCTCTCTTTTTCCTTTACAAAATATTTATTAAATTTAAAATAGTATATTATATTTATTTTATCATTTTAAAAATATATTTTTAAACAATTTTATAATCTATATTTTCTATTTTAATTATTGTATTTTTATATAATTTTCTTCCACGTCTTTTTTCGACATTTCCATCTACTAAAATATTATTTTTTTCTATAAATTCTTTAGCTTCACAACCATTAGTAATTATTCTACAAAATTTTAAAAATTGTCCTAATGTAATATATTCTGAAGTTATTTTAATTTCCTTCATTAATTATTTTTTATTGGTAATAATAATTCTTTAAAATTTGGATTTTCATTATATATTACAATAGGTTTATTATCATTTTCGAATACAATTTGGATTTTGTCTTTATCAATAGTATTTATTAAGTTTAATAAAAAATTTACATTTAATAGAATTTTAAGATCATTACCATCTATATTTGTAGTATTGATTTCTTCTTTTGAGGAACCAAATTCATAAGAATTAAATTCAAAATACATTTTTTGATTTTCAATATTAATTAACACAAATGGTGTTCTTTCTGTATTAACAAAAATTTTTCCTCTTTCTAGAGCAGTTTGAATATCTTTTTTGTTAGTGTTTACTATAACATTTTCTTTTATATTAAAGGCATTATTCAATATTGATGAAGGATATTGTCCATACATAACCTTATCGATTAATGTTAAATTTTCGTTATTAATAATTAGTTTATTCATTTCATTAAATGATAATTTAAATTCTTTATCATTTGTTCATTTAAAAATTTCACTCATTATTTTTAAAGTTGTATTTTCAATAATAAATTTAAAATTACTGTTATTTTTATTTTCTAACATTAAATATGTAATTTTATAAGAATCTGTACCTAAACACGTAATTTTGCCTTCATTAATTTCTGTATCAATATATACACCACATATTGGTTTTAATTCATTAGTAATTGGTAATGTTGACCATGATACTTTTTGAATAATCTGATCAATATCATTAATATTAAAAATTATTTTTTCATTAATATTTTCATCAAAATTAATATTAGGATATTCAAAATTATTGATTAAATTAATTTGTCCATTAAATTTATTAGTTTTTATTATTAATACAGTATCATCAATTTTATTTAATTCAATTCAGTCATCATTTAATTTATTAGCAATTTCTATTAATGTTTTTGGATTGATTAATATTTGTCCTTCTTCAATAATATTTAGTTCATTATTATTTATTTTATATTGTGATATTGTATTTCCATTGTTAGAAATAATTTTTGAATTATTGTTTTTTATTTCTAATAAAGAATAATTAAATATAGGATTATTTGAATAATTTTTTTTACTAATTATAATTTCACTAATTTTTAAAATTTTTATTAATTCTGATTTTTTAATGTTTATTTTCATAATTAATTTCCTTTTAAATTTATATTTATATTATTATAATTAAATACAATGAATGTTAATAAAATTGTGGAAAACAAAAATTTAATTATATGAATATAATTAATATTATATCATATTTTTAGAATTTTGTGGATAAATATATGAGGTAAAATTGTGGAAAAATATTTAGTTGTAGGATTAGGAAACATCGGAAATGAATATCAAAATACAAAACATAATGTTGGATTTATGTTTGTAGATTATTTTGCTAACAAATATAAATATAAATTTGATATGCATTTTAAAAATGGTGATTATTTTTCATTTTTAAGTGGAAATTCAATTACATATGTTGCAAAACCAACTACATATATGAATTTATCTGGGGAATTTGTATATCAATTTTCTAATTATTATAAAATTCCAATCGAAAACATTTTAATTATTTATGATGATATGGATTTGCTTTTTGGACAATATAAAATTAAAGAAAAAGGTAGTTCTGGCGGACAAAATGGAATTAAAAATATTATAAATTTAATGCACACTGAAAATATAAAAAGAATAAAAATTGGAATAGGAAAACCTCAAGTTAAAAATAATAATAATAGTGTTATCAATTATGTTTTAAGTAAATTTAGTAATGATCAAATTAAAATATTAAATAATATGTTTGATAAATTAACAGATATTATAAATGAGTTATCAATTAATGATTTTAATAAAATAGTTAGCAAATTCAATTAAAATTATTTATATGTCAATTTTGAATAAAAAAAGTTATGTAATTGCAGTAAGTGGTGGTCCTGATTCAATGGCATTACTTCATATGTATCATAAATATGTTAAGGCAGTCTGTACAGTTAAATATAATAAACGTCCAGATTGTCAATTTGATGTTGATTGTGTTAAAAAATTATGCACAAAATATAATTTACAATTTGAATTATTAGATGTAACTGAGGAAATGTATAATTCTATTAAAGAAAATAATTTTCAAAATAAAGCAAGAATTATTCGTTATAACTTTTTTAAACATATTGCTAAAAAATATAATACTAATAAAATTTTAGTTGCACATCATTTAGATGATTTTATGGAAACAGCATATATGCAACAAAAACAATCATTAGATCTATATTTTTATGGAATTAGAGAAGTTAGTAAACATGATGATGGTTTTGAAATACATAGACCACTAATAAGAAAGTATCGTAAGGCTACATTGGAAAGATATTGTAATGATTATAATATCGAATATGCAATTGATTCAAGTAATAATGAGGATATATATGAGAGAAATAAAGTAAGAAAAATAATTTCTACTTGAGATTCAAATAAGGTGTATGAGTTTTTAAAATCTATTGATAAACTAAATAAACAAAAACATAAAGAATATAAACAAGTTTTTAAAACTTATCATGATTGAGAAAAAAAAGAATTTAGTATTAAAGAATTTAAGAATTTTTCTAAGAATTTACAAGTAAGTTTGATTTATATGTATTTAGATAACCATGAATTATATAGACAATCTATTGATAAAGTCAATGGAATAATTAGTTTTATTTATGGTACTAATGGAAAAAAATATCGTTTAACTGATAATTTATATTTAGTAAAATTAAATCAAAAGATTACTATTCAAAAGGAATAAATATGTCAATAATTTACCCATTATATGTTAATGATGTTGTACAACAATTTAATTTAAAAGTTCTTTTAAATGAAGATAAAATGTCCACTACAATGATTAAATTGCCAGATATAACTAGATGCAGTTTTGAATTAACTGGTGAGAATATTTTTGAGGATATTTGAAATGTTGTTTATATTGGTAGAAAAGAATCATTATATCTTGAACGTTTTTCCTTGTCAATAATTGAAGAAAAGTTATCATTTGTGATTAAAATGAAGCCTCCTATGATTATTCTTGGACCTGATTTTGCATATGAAAAGGAATTAATTAATGTTGCTCTAAATTCAGACATTCCAATTGTTAAATCTGAAATGAATTTGCAAACTCTTAATTTTACTATTTCTACATGAATGACAGAAAAATTAGCTCCTTATACAATGTATCACGGTTGTTTAGTAAGTGTGTTTGGATTAGGTACATTAATATTAGGAGATTCAGGTATTGGGAAATCTGAAATTACTGTTGAATTAGTAAAAAAAGGACATATTTTTGTTGCTGATGATGCAATTTTGATTACTCATATTGGACCAAATGTATTTGGTAAGCCAGATGATTTAACTAAGGACTATATAGAAATTAGAGGATTAGGAATATTATCTTTTTCAAGAACCTTTGGTATAGAAAAACAAATTAGTTCTACAAAAATTGATGTTGTATGTGAACTTATTAATGTAAATAAAGAAGAAAACAAACACGTTTTATTTGAAAGATTAGGTCAACAAACAAAATATATAGATATTGAAGATGTTCAATTGCCATACTATAAAATTCCAGTATTGCAAGGTAGAAATACATCTGATTTAATTGAAACTTCTGTAATTGATTTAAAATTAAAACACCAAGGTTTTAATTCAGCTAATGAATTTATTAACCAAATTAACAATTTTAATTCTAAGAATAAAAAATAATGTATTATTAATATAAATATATTAAAGGAGAATATTAATGGATTTTAGTTTATTAAGTAAAAATTTTATTCCTCCTCAAAATTTAACAGATTCTAGTTTCCAAACTGCATTTACAATTGCTGGACTTGATGTTCAATGATATGCAATTTTATCAATTATTGGATATTTAGTTGCAATTTGTATTTTTATGCTTTCAATTTGAAAACGCTATAAAGTTAGTGTTGATGTAGGATTTTATTATATTTTTATAGCTATACCTATTATTCTATTAGGTGCACGTACATGATCATTTGTTATTGGTGATGCATCAGGTAACTTTTTTTCACGAAATGGTGGAATGGCAGTCGAGGGTGGTGTAATTTTTGGTGTAATTGCGGCACTTATTTATTTTCCAATTATTTTACATTTTCCTAAATATCATTCAAGAGTAGTTATTGATGGTAAGGTATATATTCAAAAACCATCTATGTGAATATATGCCGATGCAATTGTACCTACAATATTAATTGGTCAGGCAATCGGGAGATGAGGAAATTTCTTTAATGGTGAAATTTATGGTGGAGAAGTTTCAGCTGAATCATTAGCATGATTAAAGAATTTAATGACTGGTGTTTATAATCACATGTATGTAGTGGATTCAAGTGGAGTATTACATTTTTATCAACCATTATTTTTATATGAATCTTTTATGAATATTATTGCATTTGTCATTATTTATGGTTTACTTGCTGAAATCAAGCAAATTAAAATTGGTGTAATTACAGGTTTATATTGCGTGTCATATGGAATAATTAGATTTATAATGGAACCAATGCGTAATCATGAATTCGAATTTTTTGGAACTTATATAACCACAGGTTTTTTATTAGCCCTTGGAATTATTATCGTAATTTATTGCCAATTCATTGCCTATAAATTTAGAGATTATAAATGATATCTATTATTTAAGAAAACATTATTGTTTAAATTACACAAATCTAATGAAAAAGTTAGTTTAAAAGATTATAAAAAACAAGAATTTATTAGAGAAAATTCTGACAAGATATTTTATGCATACAGATAGTGGAGAAAAATATGAAATTTGATAAAGAATTTGATATTGTTGTAGTTGGAGCAGGTCCTGCAGGATTAACAGCATCAATTTATGCTTCAAGAGCAAATTTATCAGTATGTTTTATAGATAAAGATGCACCTGGCGGAAAGGTTGTAACAACTGCATTTGTTGAGAACTACCCAGGTTATGAAAATATAAGTGGACCTGATTTGTCATTAAAATTTTTTAATCAAGCAAAAAATTTGGGTGCTAAATTTATTTTTTCAGAAGTAATTAATATTAATATTCATGATGAATATAAATATACTGAATTATCAAATGGAAATATTATTAAATCCAAAGTTGTAATAATAGCAACTGGAATGGTGAATAGAAAAATTGGTTGTATGAATGAAATACAAATGTTTGGAAAAGGTGTAAGTTATTGTGCTATTTGTGATGGTGCAATATATAAAGATCAACATGTTGCTATCATTGGTAGTGGATTAAGTGCAATTGAGGAATCTTTATATATGAGTGATATAGCTTCAAAAGTCACTTTAATTTCTAATAAAGATAAGTTTAAAGTGGAAAATGATAAATCTACTCAACATTTGTTTGAAAAAGATAATATTGAAGTTTTATTTAACACTGACACTATTTCTTTTAATGGTAATCAAAAACTTGAAAGTATTACTTTAAAAGATAAAATAAATAATAAAACTTATGATCTTGAGGTGGCCGGTGCTTTCATATTTATTGGTTTTATTCCTGTTTGCCCAACGATTAATAATCAATCTATATTAGATCCAATTTCTAGATTCATTAATGTAAATTCAAAAATGGAAACTATGTATCCAGGAATATTTGCTGCTGGTGATATTGTAACAAAAAAAGTTAGACAAATCTCAACAGCTGTAGGTGATGGAACAATTGCTGCATTAAGTGCTGCAGATTATATTTCTGAGAAAATATGAAAATAAGTAATCGCTCAACAAATTTTAGTCAACTAGTAAAAGAAGAAATTTGTTATCTTAATAATTTTGATTTAGATGAACAAAAAATTTTAATCTACACTATTATTAAAAATATAGGTGAGATTAATATTTTTAATGGTACTATTGAGTTTAAAATTCGTTATCATTATCTATTAAAATTAGTGAAATTAATTCTAGATACTAATTTTAGTAGTTATAAATATGATATTTTGAAAAGTAATAAAAAAACATTGGGTGATAATAAAACTAATTTTTTAATTAAAATTTTTGATAACCAAGATATATTATTAAATGATATTCAAACTTTTTTTAATAATTTAAATTTAAAAAATAAAAATTTAAAAATTATCTTAATTGCGTGTTTTTTAACATCGGGAAGTATTAGTAATACTACTAATTCCCGTAATCATCTTGAGATTAGAGTTATCGATAAAGATTTTCATAAATTATTAATCAAAATTTTTAAAAAATTTAAATTAGAACCTAAAACTATTCAGCATAAAAATAAGTATGTTTTATATTTTAAAAAATCAGAACAAATTTCAGATATCTTAAAGATTTTAGGAGCAACAGAAACTATGTTTGAATTTGAAGATAATAGAATTGAACATGATTTTGTTAATAATATGCAAAGATTAATTAATTTAGAAGTTTCTAATATTCAAAAAATTTCTAAAGCTTCAGTAGAATTAGTGTCTAAATGTAAAGTATTAATGACTGATTATAGATATGAATATTTTAATGTAAAAGAAAAATTATTTTGTGAGATAAGAGTTAAATTTCCAATGTATAGTATGAATGAAATATGTGTGGAAATGAACAAACAATTGCCATTGAATAAACAAATTAATAAAGGTTCACTTTCACATATTGTGAGAAAAATTAGAAAAATATATGATGAATCATTTATTTAATAAAATCTAAAAATCAAATTTTATTTGTTTCAAAAATTTTATTATTTAAATAGAATAATGGATCTTTCTTATCATATATATTAAATTTTAATTTATATGCAACTAGACATTGATGTTTAATTTTATTATTTTTATCAATTATTTTGGAAATATATTTTTGTTCACCTACTATAGGATAATTAATAAAATTTAATGAGGCACGAATCTGATGCTTTCTACCTGTAATTAAGCTAATGTCTAATAAGGAATATTTATTTTTTATTATTTCCATAAGTTTATATTTTGTGATTGCTTTTTTATACCCGATTTTTTCTATTCTGGAAATATCAACAAACCCATTTTTATTATCTTTTAAATATAATTCAATTACATCATTAGTTTTTTGAATAATTCCGTAAACTAAAGCTAAATAATTTTTTTCAAGTTGATGTTCTTTAAATATTTTTGATAAAGACATTAATGAAACATGATTTTTAGCAGCAACTACTAGTCCAGCAGTGTTTCTATCAATTCTATGTGCTAATGATGGGGAAAATTGATTTTCATTTTGAAAATCATATTCTTTATTATTTACTAAATATTTTTTTATTCTATTAATTAATGTGTCACTAGTAGTTTGCTTATCATCATCATGACATAATAATCCAACTGGTTTATTTACAATAATTATGTTATTGTCTT
This sequence comes from uncultured Ureaplasma sp., assembly GCA_944322645.1. Taxonomy (GTDB): domain Bacteria; phylum Bacillota_I; class Bacilli_A; order Mycoplasmatales; family Mycoplasmoidaceae; genus Ureaplasma. The sequence continues at coordinate 55,290 of CALUPI010000008.1, read as the reverse complement.
CATAAATGATGTCAGTTAAATCTTTAGCATCTAAAAAGTTTAAATTTTTATCTAAATTTTCCTTTTTAACATTATAAAATATTTTAATTTCATCATTTAATTCTAAACGATAATTATATATGGTTTTTCGATTATTAACCTTAATATCTTTATTTCTAATTAATTTATATATTATTGGTTTAGTTAATCCTATATTTAATTTAATTAAAAAGTTATCAAGTCTAAGCCCTACATCATTTATTTTTACTTGAATTTGGATCATAATACTCCTTAAATATAGATTGAATTTCATTTGATTGATTATTAATTATATTTTTAAAATTATCCCATAATACTTGAATGTCTTTAGTTTTTAGTTTTTTCGCCAAATATGTTAAACTAATATATTCAATTTCATAGTATTTTTTATAAATTTCATAAATAATTTCAAGTAAAAACTGAACATTATTTTTACCACAGTCACTAAAAAAAATTGATGAATGTTGAAGTGTAGATACAAAGAAGTTTAAAAAAATTTGTAAATCATGTTTATATATATTGGAAAAAATATTTTCACCCATATTTTTGTAGGGATTTTTAAAATTATAAATTTCATCATTATATACAAATTCAAGTTCTTCAATGTATTTTTTAAAAATCCTTTTTTTATTAAGTTTAAATTCAAATTTATTAACTATTAATTTTGTTACAAATATTATAGAATGTGGATTGGAATTATTTTTGATGATATGCTGAAAATCATATTTTGTAAAAATAGAATTTTTGGGATTTGTTATTCTTGGTACTAATTGACTAATTTCAACATCTAATTTTAATTGTTCAGTAGTTAATTTTTGAAATTTAAAATAAACTATTAACAACATATATGCATCATATAAAGCGTTGTGAAGATATTTTTTATCGATATGTCTATTCCATATTCTGAATAAATTGGACAAAGAGGCATTTGTAGACACGCCAGATTTATTTTTGATTTCCAATTGACAATCATAATATGGCAACTCAAATTTATAATTTATATCATTGAAAGATTTTTGTAAAAATTTATAATCAAAATCACCAAATGAAATAATTGTGGAATTTTCTAAAAAACTAAGGATTTGTTTATGAATTTCATGAAAATTAGGATATTTTTGTAATTTTTCATTATCAATTTTTAGTAAATTAATGATATATTCACTTAATTCTTGTTCAGGATTAACCATAATATCTATTTCTTCAATGATATCCCCATCTAAAGTTGTTTTTAAACCTGAAAATTGAATCATTTTTCTATCTGATTCATCATCTGTAGCTTCAATATCAATAAAACTAAGATATTTAGAACATATTGTCATAATATTATTATTTTATAATAATTAACAATAATAATGATATAATACATTATTGTATGTAGCAATTTACATACTAAATTTATTAGCATGTGGTAGAGGAATTGCCCTCGATTTACCACGTAGTGAGTACTTCAAAGAAAGAGTAGGTATTGCATGTGGCTCCTAAAAAAGAAATTACAAGAATTGCTAAATTAAACCTAATTGGTGGCCAAGCTAAACCAGGTCCAGCATTAGCATCTGTTGGAATTAATATGGCTGAATTTACTAAGCAATTTAATGACGAAACTAAAGATAGAATGGGACAAGTAATCCCAACAATTATTACTGCATATAAAGATAAAAGTTTTGATTATGTAACAAAAACAACACCTGTTACATATTTATTAAAAGATGCAGCAAAAATCAAATCTGGTGCAAAAGATTCAAAAAAAGAAAAAGTAGCAACAATTAGTAGAGAAAAAGCACTTGAAATTGCTAAATATAAATTAGCAGATTCAAATGCATATGATGAAGAAGCAATGTTAAGAATGATTGCAGGTTCTGCAAAACAAATGGGTATAGTTATTGAAGGTGTTGACCCGTTAAGTGCTAAAAAAAGAGGTAATAAATAATGGCTAAATTACATAAAAAAATGAAAGTTGCTTCTGAATTAGTTGAAAAAAATAAAATCTATCCATTAGATGAAGCTGTAAAATTAGCTCAAAAAACATCTTGCTCTAAATTTGATGGATCAATTGATGTTGCTATTAAATTAAATTTAGATACTACTAAAGTTGAACAACAATTACGTGGATCTATTGCTTTACCAAATGGTAATGGTAAAAAAGTAAGTATTTTAGTTGTGGACGATTCAATTAATCCTGAACAAGCTAAAAAAGCTGGTGCTGATTATTGTGGTGGTACAGATATAATTCCAGATATTGAAAAAATGATAAATAAAATTAATTTAATAATTACTACTCCTAAAATGATGCCTCAATTAGCTCGTTTAGGGAAAGTGTTAGGTCCAAGAGGTTTAATGCCTAACCCAAAAACAGGAACCGTTACTAATGATGTATTAGCAACAATTGAAGAATTTAAAAAAGGTCGTACAGAATACAGAACTGATTCATATGGAAATATACATATGTGTGTAGGAAAGGTTTCTACAGACTCAAGTAAAATTGTTGAAAATATTGAAGCTTTAATTTCATTAATTAAATCTAAAAAACCATCAACTGTTAAAGGACAATATATACAAAATATATCTGTATCTGCAACAATGGGTCCAGGAATAAAGGTATTAATAAATAACAATTAATTAAGAGATATGCAATTATTTGCATATTTTTATTTTTTTTAAAAATAATATAATAAAATTATAATATCTTTTTCTAAAAGATATGAAAAAAATAGATCAATTTAAATTACTTATTAAAAATTCATTTAGAATTTTAAATAAATCAAAATTATTGATGACTCAATTATCTTTTTTAGTTGTGATGGGTTTATCAATAATTTTGACAATATATTTATCTAATAGTTTATTAAATCAGTCTAAAAATGATATTGTCAATAATGGGAACTTAGCTAATTTTACTATTACGATTCCAAATAATGTTAGACAAGAATCAATTTCTAATTCAGGTGTTAATATCACTATTCCAACTGAGTCACCTGTAGATATTAAATTACAAGAAAAATTAAATGATTTAGGTTTATATTATACAATTACTGAAAATGTTAATTTAAGTGATGTTCAAACAAACTCAAATTTAATAGCATACAGAACTAATAATAATAGTGATGTGAACAATGTAGTTACCCAAAATGGTAATAATATTCCAATTGAAAAATATACATCTGCAACATTTGCTGCTATTGAGCCTTCTATAAGAATGTTATTGAGATTAAGTGATTGAGATTTTAATTTTTGAAAAGATTCATATAATGAACTTAAAAATTATTTTGATTACAACAATTATATTGAATTTTATAAACCATGATTATTTGTGAATATGCTTAAATCGGGTATTTGAAATTTAGAACTATCTAAGGTTAAAGAAATTTATGATGTTTTAGAAAATTTATCAAAAATTCCTTCTAATATAGATGATTTTAATAAAAATTATAATATTTATCTAAATGATTCTGAGTTAAATACTAATTCATATTGGTATAAGTGAAGACAACTCATGAATATTACAAGTCTTGCCTATAATGGTTATGGGTATAATATAGCATGTACACAGACTGTTCCTCTTTTAGGTGAAGGCGCAGGAATACCATTTGATATCCAAGTATACGATATTAGTTCATATTTAGGAATTGTGTCTAATAATTTTTATAATGCAAATCATAAGAAATCAATTCCTTTTGAAACCTTGCATGATATAATGCAGCTTCCATTTGTGAATTATAACACAACAGATTCTACATTAAATCCAGGCTCATCAATTAATGTTTTTAATCCAGAAACAGGAAGAAAAGAACCGCAAACATCATTTATAACATGACTTAATTCTGTACCTGATGACTATAAGGTTTATGTTAATGCAATTCCTTATGTTATAGTTGGAGCTGGAACATCACCTGATATGCTATATCCAGTTTTATCATCTACTAATATTTTAGTAGATAGCCAAACAACTGGTGTTTTATATTTAAATCAAGCCGGATATTATAGAAGTATTGATGGGACTGCAGGCAATTCAACTATTTATTATTCTGTTCGTTATCCTCCGGATGTTAATACTTATGAACAAGAAAACTTATTTAATCAATTAATGCAATATACTATTGAAAACTATGGTTACAACACAGTTTATGATTTATATGATCAAAATCAACCTAATTATGTAGTTTATTTAAGAGCAAATTTTTTAAATAATTTACAAAATATTATCTTAATTATAGGTGTAATTATAGGTGTAATTATAGGTGGATTATCATTGTTTTTTATTTCAACTTTGATTCGTTCAATAATCAAACAAAATAAAACAACATTTGGAATTGGTGTTGCGAATGGTATTAATAAGCCGATGCTAGCTTTTTCATTTTTTCCATTTGCACTTATTCCAGCAATTATTTGTGGAATTTTATCATATGTAATTAGTGTTTTACTGGTAAACCCATTGAATGACATAATTTCACAATACTGAACTCTAATTATTCCGTCTAGTAAATATGAGTGATGGTATTTCTTTGTTGTAGTTATACTTTTATTCATAATGTTATATGTTTTAATAATTTGTGTAATTTTATGAACTTTAAGAAAGAAAACACAAGATATATTAAATTCATCAAGTGAATTTAGAATGAACTGATTAATTGTTCATTCCAAAAAAATAACTTCATTATTTGGTGCATTCGGGTCATTTAGACTAACATATATGATGGGAAATATTGTAAGATTTTTAGTTCTTACTTTCATAGTAACCTTATTTTCAACATTAATTTCCTTTACTGTTGGAACATACAACCAATTTAGCGTTGCTCAAAGTTATACTAATAGAAATAAAAATTATTCATTTGCTTTTGATTTATATTCTCCAACTATTAACTCTGGATACTATTCTCCAATTTCATACCAAGAGATTGGAACTACACAAAAAGGGATATATAATTATTTTGCATCTTCAAGTTGATATGAAGGTACATATGATACACCTTTAACAGCTCCAATTGGAAGTTTTTATAGTGGAGAAGCATATGCAAATGCATTAAAATACCAATATAGTGATAATTTATATTTCACTTCATTGTATTTACCATATACTGATTTAGCAACACAATTGAATAACAACATTAATTTCTTTAACAATAAAGTATTTGTTAAAGCGGTTTTAGATATATATTTAGATATAGGTGGAGCAAACATCAATCCATGAGAAATTGCAAAATCCATAATGCCTGTTTCAATATTAAATTTAGCATCTAATTTATTTGAAAGACAATTAACTATTAATCATCAATTTTATTATTGATTACAAGAACAAAATAAAATTGCTATTAATGGTGGTCATTCGCCAATTCTTGAAGGTGTAGATAGTCCATTTAATGGAACTCCAATTTTTTATTCAACATATTTACCAAATGTAAATGAACAACCTTTTACTATTGACGGTTCTGAAATTACTAATAATTATTTATTAGCTAACAATAAAGATCAATGAGTGTTTATTCAAGAATTAAATTATGCAACAAATAAATATGAATGAAAAATTAATCAAAAAAATGCTATTTATCCAGCTCCAACATACACAGTTAAACCGAAGGTATTACAAACAATTGTTCAAATATTAACCAATTCTCAAAATCCTTTATTTCAATATTGATATAAATATTTTTATAATGATAATCCTAATTTAGGAAAACCAGATCAAGAAGTTCCTGAACTAACATATAAAGTTGGTTATGGAGCTGTTCCGGTAAATGTTGATGATGAAACATATACATATATTAATGGAACTATTTTAAATAATAACAATAATATATTTGCTAAAATTATTGGTATAAAAGAAAATTCTAACTATATCAATTTATATGATAGTAATAACAATGTAATCAATAATTTATTATTTGAACCTATTGTTGATTCAACTGAAGTATATCCAATTATTATTAATGAAGTTGTGCAAAAATCATATGGATTTAATATTGGTGATATATTGGATGTAAATGTAAACAATATATATGATAGATTTAATAGAAAAAATATTGGGATCGAACCATTTAGAAAAGTGAAGTTTAAGATAGTAGGAATTACAACTTCTAAATCTGGTAAAGCATACTACATTAGTCAAAGTATTGCAAACAAAATTTTAGGTTATCAAGATTTTAAAAAAGCATCTATAATTAAAAAATGAGAAGGACCTTATTCTCCTGGTTATGGATATGTACCATTTAATGGAGTTTTTACTAATCAAACACTACCTAATCTATTCTATAATTATGGTGGAATTTATTCTCCATCAGGTTTAACTACATCAAAAGGATTATGAAACACCAATATTGGTGATAATTCAGGTCAAGTTGATGGAGGTGAATTTAGGAATGTTATTGTAAATAATTGAAAATATTTACCATCATTAATGAAAATTAATTATTTAGTAGATTATAGTAATAACAATAATGTTATTAATGTTGAGAATGATTTTTCAAATATTCCAATGTTTACAAATCATGGTGATAATCCTTATTTTCCTGGAACGGATTCAATAGATTTAAATAAAGTTGGTGATTGAGTAAGAACATTAGTAAACGTGTTTGAAACAGATCAACCAGTTATTGCAGAAGTTACTTCATTAGATTCAACAACAATTGACATTGGTTCAATATTTGACACTACATTCCAAAATATTGAGCTTATTATTGCAGTTTGTTTTGTACCAACATTGATTTTAATTATCACATTAATGGCAATAATGATTATTAGTGAATCATCAAGACTTGTTTCATTAATGAAGGTGTTAGGTGTTTCAGATGTTAAAAATGCCTTTTCATTTATGTTTGTATATTGAGTTGTTTTATTCCTAGGTGTATTATTATCAGTTCCATTAACTATTGGTGGTTTATCATTAACTTCATTATTAATATTTGATGGTTTCCAAATTATTGTTTCTCCAACTGCTCCAATTTGAATTTTCTTTGTCGTTTTAGCAGTTGTCGGCTTAACATTTGGAATTACTTGTTATTATGGTTATAAGAAAATAAAGAAAGTAAATGTTCCTCAGGTAATTTCGGTACGTTAATATGAAAAAGTTTAGTAAATTAATATTGTTTGGCATATCAATTATTGCAATAACCCCTATTATTGCTATAGTTTTGACATCTTGTAAAAATAATCAACCTGCAAGTATTAAAAAATCTAATCTTGTTAAATTACATTATTCTCAATTAGGATCTACTATTCTTTCAAAAACATTAGTTGAATGACAAAATGAATTTCAAAATGGAAATATTGATCAATTTATTGTTGGTTTAAAGGAAATTAATGATAACTTTATTGATGCTAATTTTGAAATAAATGATACCACAATAGCAACTATAATAGCATTAAATACTCCTACATCCAACCCAATATTTGTCAATGCAATTGCTACATTTAAAAATGATAATGTGTGTCTAGAAATTACATTAGATAATTTATTTGTTTTTCCTCCACAAAACATTCAACATCCAAATTTAGAATTAGTGCAAAACCCAATTGATATTAACCAAACTGATTTGTCAGAAATTGCTAATGTTGATCCGACATTAATTACTCCTAATGAATGAATGACAAATTTAAATAATGTTGCTCCTGAAAATTCTGTTTATATTCCTAACACGTTATATTATTTATATTCAAAGCAATTTATTTCTGAATCCACTTATCAGTTGATATATAAAATTAATAATCAATATCTACCAATGATTGATCCTAAATTATTTCCTGATATTATATTTAATATTAAGGTGTCACCAAACATTGATAAAGTACTAAAAACTGACTTTGTAATAAATCAAGAATCAGCAAATGAATATTTACCAAATTTAAATTTAGACAATGCATTAAGTATTAGCGAAATTGATATGTATAATTCTCTTTCTAAATATGTTTTACAGTTAGGAAATATACAGTCTTTACATGATTGTAAAATTCCTAACACAGAACACATATATAATTATTTAGTGATAAAAGAATCAATTACAAATTCTATATTAGTAAAATTTAGCTCAAACCCTAATTCGACAACAGAAACTATATATTTTTATTCATTTAGGATATATTTTTAATATGAAAAAATTTAGAATATGAACTAGTCTTGTATGTTCTACATTAGTGCTTGGCGGGACACTAACTCCAGCATTAATTTTAACATCATGTTCAAGTTCAAAAAATGATTATAAATATAATATAGATTCTAAAAACTTTCAAACAAGTCAATCAATGTTTGGTTGATCAAATATTTTTGATGCTGTTCAACAACTTGGTGCTAAAAATCAATTTAATAAAGTACCACAAATACTAAATAAACTTATTGATGTTGCTCCAAATTTATTTGATCAAAGCACAAAACTTGATATTGTATCAATGGAATGAAATAACAATATTTTAAGAATTCCAATCTTAAATAATGTTAATGTTGTTAATATTCAAATTAAATTTAAGGACATTAGTTTATCTAGCATAGACGTTCCTTCATCAAATGTTTTTGGAATTCAAGCTAATTCAACATTTTTTAATATGACTATTAATGATATTTCTAATCTTAGTGGCAATGAAATTTTATCATTAATCAATCAAAATAGTTATTCTAATTTACCTTCTGATTCATATATATATACTGATTATAAAATTCTTTCTAATGATTCTATAAAGTATTATATTTTTTTGCCAAACTTAAAAATACCAGTTGGCATTATTAATATATATTTTACTACTTTAAATGCTCCAACAGTTATTCCACTTGAACAAATATCTAAGTTAAACATTAACAATGATTGACAGGATATAGTAAATTGACAAACACCATCTATTGATACCAATCAATATAGTTATATTGAAAATATATTGCCAAATGATTTACATCCAGATCGGAACATAATATCAACTTATAATACAGCCGCTAAATCTAATATTGTTTTAAGAAAGTTTGAATCCAATTTATATAGTGGAGAGGGTGTTAAAAAAAATATAATAAACGATTACTATTATTGTGTAAAAAATGTAATATCTAATATTGTTAATTCATGATTAGGATCAAATTTGTTAGATTTGAATGTTTATTGTGGAAATAATATAATAGTTGAAAATGATAAGATAAGCGGAAACTTTGCTCTACAATTTGAAAATACTACTAGTATTTCACAATTAATTAGTAAGAACAATTTTTATCTTAATATTGATATACCTGAGATAGAAATCCCAAAAAACGGCGTATTTGTTATGATAATTAATTTTCAACAGTCAAAAATTTCCCCAGCATTATCAATGCAATCTACTATTAATAATACAGGTTTTTTAACTAATGCATTTAATAATGTATCATTAGAATTATTTTCTAATAACATATGTCTGTATAAATATGAATCTAATGATAATTCATATATGTTTATGCCTAATTCTTTAACACAATCAACCATTGTTAAAAATGTATATCCAGGTACAAGTATTATTGAAAATACGAATTTATTTGAAAAATCAATTAATAATTTAGCTAAGTCAGATTTGAACAATATTAATAAACATTATATTGAATCTGAAATTACAAAATTTAAAATTATGTTAAATGCAATCCAAAATATAATTGTTTATTCAGGAACTAATCCTACAATATATGAATTTTTAACTAATATAAATAATGATCTATATAATGTTATTTTAGCATTAACAAATAATGAATATATTGCCTCAATAGTTGGTAATTTATTTACTAATCAAAAAGTTTCTACATTTTTATATTACAACCTAGACAATATTATAAACGTTATTAATGATTTAATTCCTGAATCAGAAGCTAAAATGGGTTTATTAGGTATGTTATATGACATTAAAAAATCAAATAGTAACTTAGATCAAATGAAAATTTGAGTTTCTAATTTGGTATCTCTTAAGCCGATGTTAGAAAAAGTTTTAAATGGACAGTTGGGTTGATTATTACAAATAATAGGTCCTTTATTAGAAAACATATCTTTAGATCCAAATATTTTTGATTGTTTATTATCTATGTTACCTGATATATTTGTTACCTTATTGTCACAATCTGGTACAATTGGGAATTTAGGAAACGCACTTATTAAATATTTTGCTAATTTAATAGATTTTGCAAATAACTATGATCCAGATTGTGTAAAAAATCCGATTTCCACTAATGCATATAAAGATTTAAGAGTTTTAGATTTTATAGTTAGCGAATTTACTGAAGGAAATGATAATTCATTAATGGATATAATATTGGCAATTGTAGGAAATAATAATTCCACAGTTAATACAATTAGTAATGTTTTAAAAGCGATTAATTTTAAAATGAATTGTAAAATTCGAACTAGTGTAAAAAACCAAATATTACAAACATACAATTATGAAGAAAAAAATTTATATGATGTTATAAAATGAATTATTAATGAGTTTTTTTTAAAAGTTAAATTAGAAGATGGTACTACAACTGATTTATATTCTGCTATATCAAATAACTTAATATATACATATCAAGATATTAAATTTGAATATGATACAAGTAATAATTGAATAAATCAGGAATGCAACTGAATTTTTAATATAAAACAAAAAATAACATTTAATACATTACCAATTGCAGCTCTTATTTCCAAGGAGAATATTAAAATTGATTTATCTAACCTAAATTTACCATCTTGGGTTAATTCGATAGTGAACTTATTACTAAATAATGCATTGCCAGTTAATATTGTTGTTAGTCCAAATAATTCTATTAATGCTTTTTTTGAGGCAAATAATTCAAGGTTATTCCCTGTTGTATCTAAAAATGGTTCTATTAATTGGAATTATTTAACTAACAATACTGTTGTAACAGATGTTTCGAATATTTTGAATGATTCTAATGTGAGAACCTCTCCTCAAGAGAAATGTTATGGTAGCTCATATGCATTATTAAAAACTGCACTTTCATCTTTTATATCTACAAAAGCATACACAAACAAAATTACATGGATGCAAACACAACTAGAAAATCCAGTGATAATTAATAACTACAACAATGATTCTTATATTTCCGAATTATATATGAATCAATTATATGATGACGCAAGCTTAATTACTGATTTTCAAAATTGAATTACTGATTCTAATAATTATAAATATGAGAACAATCAATACTTAATTAATTATGAATCATTAAATATATTTATTAGTGAACGTTTTGATTTTTCAAAATATTTCTTAGATAATAATTTTGCCTCATACATGACAACAATTACATCTGCAAATTATAAAGTTTTTAGTGATACAAACTCTTATACACTTAATATTGTGTTTCCGTGTCCTGTGTTAATAATAAAACCGGATAATTCATGTTATTTATCGAATTCATATACATTAACAGTAAACTTATAAAACTTGGAACAACCAAGTTTTTTATTTTTTATATTTATTTAATTTATAATTAAATATTATGGAACCATGATTAATAGCAATAATTGCAGTATTTTGTTGTATTGGTATAGTGGCATTTATCTATATCATTTTTGCCTTTAGACGTATTTCAATTGTTTTTAAAAAAATTGATTATTTAGTTGAGGATTTAACATATAAATCAGAAAAATTAAATAATGTTGTAGATGTAGTAATTAAGCTATCTGGATATGTTGATGTTGTAGAAGGAATTATTAAGCGTAATTCTGATGTTGTATCAAAATTTATTAAAAATCAAAAAAATATCAAAATAGTTGATTCTCAATTGGATCAAACTATCTCAAAAATAGAAGAAGAAAAAAATGAAAATAAGTAAATTAATTCTTGAATTAAGTATAGGTTATTTAATGATTAATGCTTTACATCAATCCGATTTTGATCATCTTGACAATCTTATAAAAGAAAAATTAGAAGAATTAAATCCCAAAATTCTAAGTATTTACAATGATGTTAATTATATGTATAGTATTCAAAATGATGTAAATTTTAAACCTAAAGAACTTCAACGTAAAATTAGTGATGTTGAGAAAGAAATTGAAAAAATTGATGCTGAGTCTGTTGCACAGAATATTTTTAAATCATTAAAATAAGGAGATTTTATGAATAGTGAGCAAAAATTTATAATTGTTAAGGGAGCTAGAGAAAATAATTTAAAAAATATTAATATTGATATTCCAAAAAATAAATTAGTTGTGATTACAGGATTATCAGGATCGGGAAAATCATCATTAGCATTTGATACTATATATGCTGAAGGACAAAGAAGATATCTAGAATCATTGTCAAGTTATGCTAGACAATTTTTAGGTGGAAATGAAAAACCAGATGTTGATTCTATTGAAGGTTTATCACCTACAATTGCTATTGATCAAAAATCGACTTCAAATAATCCAAGAAGTACTGTCGGAACTATTACTGAAATATATGATTATTTAAGAGTGTTATTTGCTAGAATTGGTACTCCTTATTGTATTCACAATCATGGTGCAATTAAAACTCAAACTATTAAACAAATAGTAGATTTTATAATGTCACAAGAGGATGGCACAAAAATTATTTTATATTCACCCATGACATTTGCACAAAAAGGTACTCATAATGAGTTATTAACAAAATTAAAAAAAGAAGGTTTTTTAAGAGTTAGAATTAATAATGAAATTTTTTCATTAGATGATGATATTGATTTAGATAAAAACAAAAAATATAATATTGAAGTAATTATAGATAGAATTGTTTTACATCATGATCAACAAACAAGATCTAGATTAAATGATTCAGTAGAAACTGCGTTAAAAACTAGTAATGGAGTTATTTTAGTGGATTTTAATGGGACCGAAAAAACATTTAATGAAAATTATTCATGTAATCAATGTGGTTTTAGTATCCCTAATTTAGAACCAAGATTATTTTCATTTAATAGTCCATTAGGAGCATGTGAAAATTGTAATGGTTTAGGGTTTACCTATGAACCTGATGAATTAAAAATGTTTCCAGAACCTAATTTGTCAATAAATGAAGGTGGTATAGATTTTTTTAAAAATACAGTTAATTCTACTAATTTGGATTGACAAAAATTTGAATGTTTATTAAATCATTTTAATATACCTAAAAATATCCCTATTAATGATTTATCAAATGAACAAAAAGAAATAATCATGCATGGATCACAAACACCTATTGATGTTGTTATGATTTCGGCTAATGGTAGAAAATATGAACAATTAGAAATTGTTGAAGGTGTTATGGAACTTGTGAAAAGACGCCATGAAGAAACTAATAGTGATATGGCAAGAGAATATTATAGTAAATATATGTCTCAAAAAACTTGTAAAAAATGTAAAGGGAAGAGATTAAATCAATATGCATTAGCAGTAAAATTGGGCGGAATAGATATTATTGAATTTACTGAATTAGATATTCAAAATGCAATTAATTTTTTATTAAATCTAGATTTAAATGAAGAACAAAAAATTATTAGCAAGCTTATATTAAAAGAGATTATAGATAGACTTGAATTTTTAAATAATGTAGGTTTAGATTATTTGACATTATCAAGAAATGCTTCAACATTATCTGGTGGTGAAGCACAAAGAATTCGCTTAGCAACACAAATTGGTAGCCATTTAACAGGTGTTTTATATGTTTTAGATGAACCTTCAATTGGTCTACATCAAAAAGATAATGAAAAACTAATTAATTCAATGAAAGGTATTAGAGATTTAGGGAATTCATTAATAGTCGTTGAGCATGATGAAGACACTATGAATTCATCTGATTGAATTATTGATGTTGGTCCAGGAGCTGGTGTTAATGGAGGAAATATAATGGCTTCAGGTACACCTGATGAAATTAAAAATAATCCTAATTCATTAACTGGTCAATATTTATCAGGTAAAAAACATATTCCTATTCCTAGTAAACATAGAAGTGGAAATGGACAAAAAATTATCATAAAAGGTGCTAGAGGTAATAATTTAAAAAATATCAATGTAGAGTTTCCACTTGGAAAAATGATTGCTGTAACTGGGGTTAGTGGAAGCGGAAAATCTACTTTAGTTATTGATACATTAGTAAAAGGTTTAATTAAGGAAAATTTTAATAAATTTGAAAAACCATGCGAATACAAAATGATTATTGGCAGTAATCATATTGATAAAATTATTGAAGTATCTCAAGACCCAATTGGTAGAACTCCTAGAAGTAATCCAGCTACATATGTAGGTGTTTTTGATGATATTAGAGATGTCTTTTCAAATGTTATTGAAGCAAAAGAAAAGGGATATCAAAAAGGACGTTTTTCATTTAATGTAAAAGGGGGAAGATGTGAGAGATGTCAAGGAGACGGATTAATTAAAATTGATATGCAGTTTCTTCCTAGTGTATATATTAAATGTGAAGAATGTCAAGGTAGAAGATATAATGAAGAAACTTTATCAATTAAATTTAAAGGTAAATCTATTTATGATGTGCTATCAATGTCAATTGAAGAAGCTTGTGAATTTTTTAAAAACATTCCATTAATTCATCGTAAATTACAATTATTAATTGATGTTGGCTTAGGTTATTTACAATTAGGTACTCCTAGTAATTTATTATCTGGTGGTGAAGCACAAAGAATTAAATTAGCTAAACAATTACAAAAGAAGGCTACTGGAAAAACATTGTATGTTTTAGATGAACCAACAACAGGTTTACATATTCATGATGTTGCAAAGTTAATAGATGTGCTAAATAGAATTGTTAATAATGGAGACACAGTAATTTTAATTGAACATAATTTAGATGTAATTAAAGTTTGTGATCATATTATTGATATAGGACCATTGGGTGGTAATAGAGGAGGAGAAGTAATAGCAACAGGTACTCCTGAACAAGTTGCTGCTGCAAAATCAAAATCATATACTGGTGAATATTTAGATAAAATTTTTAAAAGAGGGTATTAATGAAAAAAGTTTTTGAGTTTAAAAATTACTCTAATTTATATAAATTTGCATCAATAAAATTAAATGAAATTTTAAATAAACAAGATACTATTTTAATTTGTACAAATTGTGCCAGTTTAATTGCTGGATTAAGCTTTAACTTAATTAAAATTCATAATCATAACTTAAACATAATTATGAACAAAAATTTTTCTATATTAGATAAATACGTTAATTTAGAATTAACTAATCAAATTGTTCATAATTTTGATTTTTATTTTAAATATATAGGTAATGAGGATGGAATAATTTTATGTACAGAATAGGTAATTCAATTGATATTCACAATTTAGTAAAATCTGATCAAATGCAGAAGCTTGCAGGAAAATTATTTGAAGTAGGTTATAAAATCATTGCACACTCTGATGGGGATATTATTTTACATGCAATTTCAGAAGCTATTTTAGGAGCATTAGGTCTGGGTGATTTAGGTGATTATTTTTCGGATAACGATGATAAAAATAAAAATATAAATAGTGAAATTATTTTGGATTACGCACTAAATAAACTAAAAACATATAGTTATCAAATCGTCAATTTAGATATTAGTATAATTTCAGAATTAATTTATTTTAAACCTATAAAAGAAGATCTAAAATTGCAAATTTGTCAATTATTAAATATTAATAATGTAAATATAAAAGCTACTAGATTTGAGATGGAGAGTTTTCAAATTCAATGCAATTGTGCAATTTTATTAAAAAAAATAATATAATAATATATTAGTATTATGGATAAACGTATAAAGGAAATTTTAATTTCAGAAGAACAATTAAAATTAGGTATTCAAAAAGCAGCTGATTATTTAAATTCTATTTATAATTCAGATCAATGTCCAGTGATTATAGGAATTTTAAAAGGTTGCATACCATTTATTGGTGCCATAATGCCTCTTTTAAATTTTGATTTTGTAATTGATTTTGTTACTGCTAGTTCTTTTAAAGGTTCAACTTGTGGTTCAAATGATATAGATTTATTTGTTAATTTATCACATGACATTAAGAATAAAGATGTGATAATTCTTGAAGATATTATTGATACTGCTAGAACTTTAAAATTAGTGATTAATAAATTTTATGAATTAGGAGCAAAATCAATTAAGGTTATTACATTGTTAGATAAGAAAGAAGGAAGAAAAGTAGAATTAGATGCAGATTATTCTTGTTTTAATATTCCAAATAAATTTATTGTAGGCTTCGGTCTAGATTATTTAGAAATTTTGCGGAATTTACCTTATATAGGTATTTTAAAGGATGAATATATTGAAGAAACTAAGGATAATCTTAAGAAAGGATAATAACCATGTCAAAATTTGTTCAAAAAGTTTTTTATAATTATTTTGATAAAAAAAATAAAGATAAGAATAATATTAAAGAAAGCGATAAATTAAGTCAACCTATAAGCAAGGAAAATATGAGTCCAGAAGATATTTCTTCTAATAAAAAGAGATTTTGAAAAAGAATCATTATCTGAACTGTAGTTCTTGGTGGTTTAGGTGGAATAATTGCTGGAATAGTTGTTAGTGCAACTAGGAAAAGTGAGATTTTTCTAGATGAAAACACAGCGTTAAATACTACAACAGATGATAATGTAATTACTTTTATTAATGGTAATAATTCATATAATGTTAATTTAAACAATAATTTTGTTTCCTCATATTATGCATCTACTCAAAATCAAATATATTTACAATTAAAAGCAGAAGGCCAAACATTACCAATTGAATTAATGGTTATTAAAGAAAAAATTGATAATGGTTTTCATTATCAAATTGCAGATTTAATTATCAATGTGGATAATACTAATAAAGTTATTAATCATTCATTTACAACAAATAACAATGTTGTAATTAATAATAATATTTTACAGTCATTGTCTAATTTAATATCAAAATCTTTCCAATATGCTACTAGTGCAACTCCTGGTTTTAATTGATTAGGACTAGTTTCTGCATTAATGCCATTAGTAGTAATTTTAATTTTATTCTTTTTATATAGTTATATTATTAAAAGACAAATAGGAGGAATGGGACAAGATTCCATTTTTGGATTAGGTAAATCAAATACAAAACCTGTTAAAACAAATGTTAAATTTTCTGATGTCGCAGGTATTGATGAAGTTAAAACTGAATTAAGTGAATTAGTTGATTATGTTAAACGTCCGTCAAAATATGCTGCAATGGGTGCAAGAGCACCAAAAGGTGTTATATTATATGGTCCTCCAGGAACTGGTAAAACTTTAATTGCTAAGGCAGTTGCAGGTGAAGCAAACTGTGCATTTTATGCAATGGCAGGTTCATCTTTTGATGATATGCTAGTTGGTGTTGGTGCTAAACGTGTTCGTGATTTATTCCAAAAGGCAAGAAAAACAGCACCATCAATAATTTTTATTGATGAAATTGACTCAGTTGCATCGAAACGTGGTAAAAATGATGTAATGGGTGGTGGCTCTGGGATTGCTGATCAAACTATTAACCAATTATTAGCTGAAATGGATGGATTCTCGACAGATTCTGGAGTTATTGTTATTGGTGCTACTAATAGACTTGATGTCCTAGATGAAGCTATTTTAAGACCTGGACGTTTTGATAGACAAATTCAAGTTACTCTTCCTGATATTAAAGGTAGAGAAGCTATTTTGAAAATTCATTCTAGAAATAAAAAT
This sequence comes from uncultured Ureaplasma sp., assembly GCA_944322645.1. Lineage (GTDB taxonomy): Bacteria > Bacillota_I > Bacilli_A > Mycoplasmatales > Mycoplasmoidaceae > Ureaplasma. The sequence continues at coordinate 37,675 of CALUPI010000008.1, read as the reverse complement.
ATTTCATCAAGTGTTAATTTAACAGAAGTCGCTAGAAGAACACCAGGATTTAGTGGTGCACAACTAGAAAATGTATTAAATGAAGCAACATTATTAGCCGTTCGTGAAAATAAAAAAGTAATTTCAATGAATGATATTGATGAGGCTATTGATCGTGTTATAGGTGGTCCGGCAAGACATGGTAGAATTATAAGTCCTGAAGAACGTAAACAAATTGCATATCATGAAGCTGGTCATGCATTGGTAGGTTTACATACTAAAAATACTGAAATTGTTCAAAAGATTACAATTATACCAAGAGGTGATGCTGCTGGTTATACTCTTCAAACTCCACAAGAACAAGAAAAGGTTATCCAAACAAAATCAGATATTTTAAATCAAATAAGAATGACTTTAGGTGGTAGAGCTTCGGAAGAAATTATTTTTGGTAAGGAAAATATTTCAACTGGTGCTGCTAACGATTTATATAAGGTTACAAACATGGCTAGAGCAGTGGTTATGCAATTGGGTATGACTAATGTTGGTTTAACTCAATTTGTTCCATCTGAAGGTTCACAAAATCCATTCCAACAAAAATTATATAGTGAACATACTGCAATCGAAATTGATAAAAAAATAGAAGAATTAATCCAAAAAGAATATAAACTAGCTAAGAATATAATTAATAAAAATAGACAGGAATTAGAATTAATTGTGGAAACATTGTTAGTATTAGAAACAATTGTAAAAGAACAAATTGATTATATTCATGAACATTTAGAACTTCCACAAGAAGCAATAGAGGCTAAAAGTAAATTAAATGAAAAATAATATAGGTGTTTATTATGTTTAATATTGATTTAATAAGAAACAACAAAGAATTTGTTAAGGATAAGATTGTTGTTCGTAATTATGATGTTAAAAATATTGACGTCATTTTTGATTTAGATATCAAAAATAGAGAATTAAAAACAGAATTACAAAATTATAATTCTTTAAGAAATAAAATTTCAAAAGAAATTGGTATTGCTTTTGCTCAAAAAGATCAAAAAAAAGCAACTGAGTTACAAAATGAAGTAATTGATATAAATAAGAAAATTGATACATTACAACCAGAACAGGATAAAATTGAAAAAGAATTGTTATTTTTATTATCTTGTGTTCCAAATATTTGTGACGATTCTGTTCCAATTGGAAGTGATGAAAATCAAAATGAACCACAAAAATATTTTTTAGAACCAACTAAGTTTGATTTTGAACCATTAGCTCATTGAGATTTAGCTATAAAAAATAAATTAATAGATTTTGAATCTTCAGCTAAAATATCAGGTTCTAGATTTACAATGTATACAAATCATGGTGCACGTTTATTTAGAGCATTACAACAATTTACTTTGGATCATAATATTCAAAATAATTTTGTGGAAATTTTACCTCCAACAATAATATTAGCCAATTCATTATATGGTTCAGGACAATTGCCAAAATTTAAGGAAGATGTTTATAAAATTGAAAATAATGATGAGACAAGTTTATATTTATCTCCAACTGCTGAAGTTCAATTAGTAAACTATAAGAGAGATGAAATTATTGATAATGCAATTTTGCCTCTAAGATATACTGCCAACACTCCTTGCTATAGAAGTGAAGCTGGAAGTGCTGGTAGAGATACAAGAGGTGTGATTAGACAACATCAATTTTGAAAATCTGAATTAGTTACATTTGCATCTCCAGAAAGTTCTTGAGATGAGCATGAAAAAATTACAAGAACTGCAGAATTAGTTTTAGAAAAATTAGAATTACCATATAGAAGATTATTGCTTTGTACTGGGGATACTGGTTTTAGTAGTGCTAAAACTTTTGATTTGGAAGTTTGATTACCATCATATAATACATATAAGGAAATTTCCTCATGTTCTAATTGTTTAGACTTTCAAGCTAGAAGAGCTAATATTAGAACTAGAAATCCAGAAGGTAAAACAGTATATTTACATACTTTAAATGGTAGTAGTTTAGCAATTGATAGATTGTGAGCAGCTGTTGTGGAAAATTATCAACAAAAAGATGGAAGTATTAAAATTCCTAAAGTTTTACAACCATATATGGATGGTTTAGAATTTATTAAATAATTATGAAAAAAGGTTTTTTTATTTCTTTTGAAGGTCCAGAAGGATCTGGAAAATCTACAATTAGTAATAAAATATATGAATGATTAATAGATTTAATTAAAAATAAATCTATTAATTTTTCTGGTGTATTAAAAACGAGAGAACCTGGTGGTTATAACAACAAATTTTGTGAAGATATTAGAAAAATTATATTATCAGATGAATATGAAATTTCAAATTTAACTGAAGCTTTATTATTTGCTGCCTCAAGATCACAACATATTAATGACACAATTATTCCTGCATTAGAAAAGAATGAAATCGTAGTGTGTGATAGATATATTGATTCTTCATATGTTTATCAAGGATTATCTTCAACATTAGGTATAGATAAAATTATTACCATTAATGAAATTGCAACTTCGAAATTATTACCGGACCTTACATTAATCTTAATGGTAGATGCTAAAATTGGTTTAAATAGAATTAAAATTAATAATCGAGAAATTAATAAAATTGATTTAAAACCACTAGAATATCATAAAAAAATAGAAAAATATTACCATGATTTAAAAAAATATGATTTTTCTAATAGGATTGTTTATATTGATGCAAATATAGACTCTATTGATACAATTTTAGATAATTGTAAAGAAGTAATATTAAAATATATTCATGGACATAAATAATATTTACAATTTAGTTACATTAAATGATCATGCATTTTTGTTAGTGTTGGATTATGATTCTAATCCAGAAGAATACATAAATGCTATTTTTACAAATATTGTTAATTTAAAAGAAAAAGAAAAGTCAATTCATTTAAATAAGATTTTAGATTTATTAATTAAGAGACAGTATGATGATTTAATTTGAATTAATTCAAAAAATAATTTATTAAAAAAAGAAAACATTATAGAGATAAAAGAAAAATTTTCCTATCCGAGTAACAATGTAGTTGATTTAAAATTCTATGTAATTGAAAATATTGAAAACTCATCAAAATCTAGTTTAAATTCATTATTAAAATTTTTAGAAGAACCAACTCCAAATACATATGCAATTTTTACTACTACAAATAGAGAGTTATTATTAAACACTATTATTAGTAGATGTAAAATTATAAGATTAACAAAGGATAATGACACATTAAAAAATATTTTTAATCAATTTAAACTAAGTGAATTTCAAATAAATATATATACAAATATTTTTTATAGTATTTCTGAACTTCGGGAATTTTTATCTTGAGATAATTTTAATAGTATAGATGGCATCATAAAAATATTAGCTAATTCAAATGATAATTTAGAATTGTATAAATCATGAGAAATGTTTAAAAATTTTGATTATTATGAAATATCAATAATTCTTAAAGCAATGTTTAATTTAGAAAATGATTTAGTCAAAAAAACAGAGATAAGCAATTTGATTTATGATGTTAAGCATAATATTAACAAAAATCTAGTTTTTTTTAAATTATTAGAAATTATTAAGTAAAGGAAAAATATGAATTTTAAAACTATATGTGCATTAGCGACAGCAAGAATGAATTGTGCAATACATATTATTAGAGTTTCTGGTTGTAATGCTTTTGATATTGTTAATAATATTTTAGATAAACCCTTAGAAAAAAAGGGATTTATTATTTCTCGAAGAATTATTAAGGATGAAGATAAAATTATAGATGATGTTCTAATTAATACATTTATTGCTCCACGTAGCTATACTGGTGAAGATGTAATCGAAATTAATTGTCATGGTGGAGTAGTGGTTGCAGATTACATATTAAAATTATTAATGAAATTTGGTGCTGAAATGGCAGAAAAAGGTGAATTTTCAAAACGTGCCCTAATTAATAAAAAGATTGATATATCACAAGTTGAAGCAATTAATAATTTAGTACACTCTCAAAATCAATTATCAATTTTAGGTTCGACTAATGCTTTAATTGGTAATGTTAGTCAAAAACTTGTAGATCTTCAAAAAGAATTATTTTTATTAATTGGACAGATTGAAGTTAATATAGATTATCCAGAGTTTGATGATGTTCCTATGATAAGTAGTCAAGAAGCAAGAGAACGGACAAATATACTTATTGAGAAAATAAAAAAATTATTAATAAATTCTAAGCGTTTTATTCCATTGAATGAAGGTATAAAAACAATTATTATTGGTGAACCTAATGTTGGTAAATCATCATTATTGAATGTTTTAACAAACTCTGATAAAGCTATAGTTAGTGACATAGAAGGTACAACAAGGGACATTATTGAATCTTCAATTAATATCGATGGAATTACTTTAAAATTATTTGATACAGCCGGAATCCGTGAAACTGACGATAAACTTGAAAAAATTGGTATTCAAAGAGCTTTAGAATTATCTAATAATGTAAATTTAGTGTTATTGTTAAGACCAATTACAAAGTATAATACATCTTTTAATAATTATGAAAAAGATTTAATATCTAAAAACAACTGTATTTTAGTATATACGAAAATAGATACAATTGATCAATCTTTACTTCCAAATTTTAAAGAAAATGAAGTAGGTATTTCTAGTGTTAACAATGATATAGATGCCTTAATCAATTTAATTAAAACAAAATTTGAAGTTGATGAATTTATTGATAGTGATTTAAATGTATTACAATCTAATCGTCAAATTGGCATTTTAGAAAATATAAAATATGACTTAGAGACTGCAATGAAAGCACTAGATAATAATCAGCCATTAGACTTATTAATTTATCATTATGAACAAGCAAATTTAAAATTAGCAAAAATTTTAGGAAATGGCAATGATTATGATTTTTTAGATGATTTATTTAAAAATTTTTGTGTAGGTAAATAATTATGAAATATATTGATACTCATACTCATACAAATTGTTTAGAATTAGTAGAAAAATTTGATGAAATTATTAAAGATATTGAAAATTTAGATATGTATATTAATATTGTTGGTAATAATATTGATGATTCTATTTTAGCTATAAAACAATCTCAAAATTCTGATAATTCTTTTTGTACTATTGGTATTCATCCAAATGAGTTTAAAGATGAGCAATCTATAGATGAATCTATAGCAATTTTAGAACAATTATATTTAAATAACAAGGAAAAAGTTAGAGCAATTGGAGAAATAGGTTTAGATTATCATTTTAATCCTACTCAAGAAAGAATTTTGTTACAAAAATTGTGGTTTGAAAAACAAATAAATCTAGCCATAAAATATAATTTGCCAATTGTTATGCATATTAGAGATGCACATAACGATGCTTATGAAATTATTAAGAAATATTATGATAAGACAACATTTATTGTTCATTGTTTTTGTGGAACAATTGATGATGTATTTAGATACAATGAATTAAATTGTTATATTTCAATTTCTGGAAATATTACTTTTAAAAATAATGATAGTTTACGTAATGCATTAATGTATATTCCATTAAATAAATTATTAACTGAAACTGATGCACCATGATTGGCGCCTGTTCCTTTTCGTGGAAAGACTAATTTTCCACAATATGTAATTAAAACTAATGAATACATTGCAACATTATTAAATATTGACTTAAATGAGTTATCAACAATTTTAGTTAATAATGCTATAAATTGTTTTAAATTATAAGTTAAAATATATAATATTTACAATAAATATAAATATGAATAAGGAATTTTATGAGTAATATTATTTATACATTTAAAAAAAATAACACAATAGTTCAATTCACAATTGATGATCCTATAAAAATGACTAAAGATTTCCAAGAAAAAATTCAAACAATTGTGAATAATACTTTTTCTGATAATTATACTAGAAATATTTCTGGTTCTATTGAATTAAAAAATAAATCATATAATGAAAAAAATACTCTTGAAGCTATAAAATTATATTTATCTTCGAAAAAAAAATCAAGCATTGTTTCTAATATTTCTAATCTTTCTAAAGAAATTTCATTTGATGAAAAGCAAGAAGAAAAAATTTCTCAAGAAGAGCAAAAAAATAAAGAAACTAAAAATGAAAAAAAGAACTTAAAATCAGCATTTAAAAATTTAAGTAAAGATGAAAAACATGCGTTAAAACAAAGAGCAAAAGAAGTTGAAAAATTAAATAAACCACACAACGGAAATAAACAAGTATCTTTTAAGAATCCTGAAAATATAATTGAACTATCTAATGTTGTTAAATACTATACAAATGGTTATATTGTTACACAGATTTTAAAAGGTGTAAATCTAGAAATAAAAAAAGGTGATTTTGTAATTATTTTAGGACCATCTGGAAGTGGTAAAACAACATTAATGAATATAATTTCAGGTTTAGATAGAGCATCTGATGGTGTAACTAATGTATGCGGGACTGATCTTATTAATTTAAATGATAATGAACTAACAAAATTTAGAAAAGACAATATTGGTTATGTATTTCAACAATATGGTTTATTACCTAATTTAACTGTAAAAGAAAATGTTGAAATTGGTGCTAATTTACAAACTGATAAATCTAAAAAAATGGATGTTGATGAAATTTTAAAATCTGTAGATATGTTGCAACATAAGGATAAATTTCCACATCAATTGTCTGGTGGTCAACAACAACGTGTTTCTATTGCAAGAGCTTTTGCAAAAAATCCAACATTATTATTTGGTGATGAACCAACTGGTGCCATTGATGAAGAAATGTCAAAAATGGTTATTAATGAATTTATTAATATAAATAAAAAATTTGGTACTACAGTAATTATTGTTACTCATAATAGAATTTTTGAAGGTTTAGCAACACTTTTAATCAAAATTAGAGATGGTAGCATAGTATCATTAACAAGAAATGATAATCCTAAAACTGTTGATGAATTACCATGAGAACAAGAATAATTTACAAGGAGTATTATGCGTTTTAGTGTTTTAGATAAAGTAAATCCAGCTAATAGAATTTTAGATAAAGCTATTAAATTAGCTGATTTAGTCATATCTAAGGAAGAAGAATATAAAAAATTAACACTTGATGAATTAAAATTAAAAACACTATCTTTTATAAGAGATTTACAAGATAATAAAGTAGTTTTAGATGATATTTTAATTGATGCATTAGCTATTGGTAGGGAAACAATTGCTCAAACAACAGGAATGAGAGCATTTAAGGTACAAATAATTGGTGCAATTATTATATATTTTGGTGACTTTGCTGAAATGATGACAGGTGAAGGAAAGACATTGACTATTGCACTTGCTTCATATGTAATTGCGTTGGAAAAAAAAGGTGTTCATATTGTATCAGTTAATGAATATTTAGTTCAACGTGATGCAGAATTTTCATCTCAAATAATGAATCCTGTTGGATTAACTGTAGGTTATATTAAATCTTCAATGAATGAGGATGAGAAAAGACAAAACTATGCTTGTGATATTACTTATTGTTCAAATTCAGAATTAGGATTTGATTATTTACGTGATAACATGGTAAGTAAATACTCTGATAAAGTGCAAAGAAAACTGCATTTTGCAATTGTTGATGAGGCAGATTCTGTATTGATTGATGAATCTAGAACGCCATTAATAATTTCTGGTTCTCCAACAAGTTCAATTCAAGATTATGTAAGAGTTGATCAATTTGTTAAGTCATTAAAACCTGCTGATTATGTTATAGATTTTGAGTCAAGTAGTATTTCATTATCAGATTTTGGTGCTGAAAAAGCAAATAATTTTTTTAAAATTGAAAACATATACGATTTAGAATCTAGTGAACTTTTACATAAAGTAATTAATTCCTTAAAAGCTAATTTCTTATTTTTTAACGGTAAGGAATATATTGTTAGAAAAAATGATAATGGAGAAGATGAAATAGCATTAGTTGACCAATTTACTGGAAGAATTATGAGTGATAGAACATATAGTTCTGGTTTACATCAAGCAATCCAAGCAAAAGAATATGTTAAAATTGATCCTGAAAATTTAACAGTTGCAACAATTACTTATCAATCATTTTTTAGATTATATTCCCATTTGGCAGGAGTTTCTGGAACTGCTGCAACAGAGGCAGAGGAATTATTAAATATTTATAATATGGTAGTTGTTACTATTCCTACTAATAAACCAATTCAAAGAATTGACCAACCTGATTATGTTTTTGGTGATAAAAAGACTAAATGAAAATATGTTGTTGCTGAAGTTATAAAACGCCATAAAACTGGTCAACCCATATTAATAGGTACTGGTGCTGTTGAAGACTCTGAAATTTTACATTTACTATTATCTCGTGTTGGAATTCCTCATCAAGTATTGAATGCAAAAAATCATGCTCAAGAAGCTGAGATTATTAAATTAGCAGGACAAAAAGGACAAGTAACTGTTGCTACATATATGGCAGGAAGAGGTACAGATATAAAATTAGGTGAAGGTGTACGTGAACTTGGTGGTCTTTATGTAATTGGTACTGAAAGAAGTGAATCTAGAAGAATTGACAATCAATTAAGAGGAAGATCTGGTCGTCAAGGTGATCCTGGAGAATCAAGATTTTTTATAAGTTTACATGATTCATTATTTAAACGTTTTGCAGGTGACAAATTTAACAAAGCTAATACAAAAATGGAAGAAGATGAAATTATTGATCTTAAGTTTTTTAGTAAACTTTTAGATAATACTCAAAAAAAGGTTGAGGGATTAAATTTTGATATGAGAAAAAATTTAATTGATTATGATCATGTTTTGAGTGCCCAAAGAGAATTATTATATAAAGAAAGAGATATTGTACTATTGTCTAATAATTTACTTCCAATATTGGATTCAATGGTTCCTTATGTTGTGGATGATATATTATCAAAACATATTGATCATATTAATCCAGATTTTGTCGACAATGAAGAAGTAATTAAGGAAGTTAATTCTACTATTTTTTATTCTGAGAGATTAGATATAAAAAAATATGAAACATATGATGGTGATACTTTAAAAAGAAAATTAATAAATGAAATTAAGAAATTTTTAGTTGAAAAGAAAAAATCATTAACAGATGATACATTTAACAATAGTGCAAGAAATACAATTATTTCAAATATGGATAGTGCTTGAACTAAACATTTAGAGACAATTGCAAGATTAAGAGAAGGAGTTAATTTACGTGCATATGAACAAAAATCTCCACTAAATATTTATATTGAAGATGCTGATTTATTATTTTTGGATTTAAAAATTAGAATTGCTAACAATGTTATACATAATGTTGCTAAATTCGGTGAAATGATGAATGCATCTATTAGTAAGTTGATTTCTCAATTAAATATTGCACCAGCTCAAATTAAGGAATTAACACCAAATGAATCAACAAATGCAATTTCTAAAATTAGAGAGATCAACAAACAATATTTTAAATATACAATGAATAACAATGATAAAAAATTTGTATTTACATTATTAACTTCAGAAAAATGTATTAATTATTTACCTGATTTAGAACAAAATTTTACTAAAAATGTTAATTTAGACGATGTTAATAAGGTTTTATCTTAATGGATAAATTATTTCAATTAGTTACAAAATATAATCCATCAGGTGATCAGGTACATGCAATACCTCAATTAGTTAATAATTTTAAAAATGGAGTTAAAAAACAAGTATTATTAGGGGCAACTGGGACAGGTAAAACATTTACTTTTGCAAATGTTATTAATCAATTGCAAAAAAAGACTTTAGTGCTTGTACATAATAAGACTTTGGCTGCACAAATTTATTTAGAATTAAAGGAATTTTTTCCAAATAATAAAGTTGAATATTTTGTGTCTTACTTTGATTATTATCAACCCGAAGCTTATATTCCACATAGTGATACATATGTAGAAAAATCATCTCAAGCGAATGCAGAAATTGAAATGTTACGTTTATCAACAATAACATCATTAGTTTGTGAAAATGATGTAATTGTTGTAGCCTCTGTTGCTAGTATATATCCTTCAGTATCTAAACAAGATTTTGAACTTTATATGAATTCTTTGAGAGTTGGACAAAAAATTTCATTAAAAGATTTAAGACAATCACTTGTTCAATTAAATTTTGAGAGAAATGATATTGAATTATCACCTGGTAAATTTAGAACAAAGGGAGACATTGTGGATATTGTTCCAGGTTATTCAAATGATTATTATATAAGAGTAAGTTTTTTTGGCGATGAAATAGAATCAATAGATAAAATTGATATTTTAACTAATAAAAAAATAGAATCATTAAAACAATTTAATTTAACTACTGCTAATGAATATATTGTAAATAGAAACAATTTAGAAAATGCATTAGAAAAAATTAATTCTGACTTAGATGAAAGAATAAAGTATTTTATAAAAGAAAATAAATTAATTGAGGCTCAACGTATTGAACAAAGAACAAAATATGACATGGAGGCAATTGTTGAGTTTGGATATTGTAGTGGAATTGAAAATTACGCACGTTATTTAGAAAATAGACTTCCAGGAACTACTCCATATACAATTTTTGATTATTTTAGTAATCATAATGAGAATGATTGATTATTAATTGTTGATGAATCACATATTACATTACCACAAGTTAGAGGAATGTACAATACCGATAGGTCAAGAAAAGAAACATTAGTAAATTATGGTTTTAGATTACCTAGTGCATTAGATAATAGACCACTTCAATTTGATGAATTTTTATCTAAAATTGATAAAGCATTATTTGTCTCAGCAACTCCAAATGAGTATGAAAAAGAATTATCAAAAGATGTAATTGTAGAACAAATTGTTAGACCAACAGGATTATTAGATCCAACCATTGAGGTTAAACCTACAAAAAATCAGTTAGAAGATATTTTAATAAATTTACAAGATCAAATAAAGAGAAATGAAAAAACCTTTATTACAGTTATGACAATTAATATGGCAGAAGAATTGACTCATTTTTTACAACAAAGAGGTATAAAATCTGCATATCTTCATAATGAATTAAAAACATTAGAAAGATCAAAAATAATTAATAATTTACGTAAAGGTGTATTTGATGTTTTAATTGGTATTAATTTGTTAAGAGAAGGATTAGATGTACCTGAAGTAAGTTTAGTAATTATATTGGATGCAGATAAACCCGGATTTTTTAGAAGTGATAAGTCATTAATTCAAATAATTGGAAGAGCGGCTAGAAATGCAAATGGTCATGTCATTATGTATGCGGACGAAATAACACCAGCAATGAAATTTGCAATTGATGAAACAAGTCGTAGAAGAGAGATACAAATAGAATATAATAAAAATAATAATATAGTACCTAAAACTATTTCTAAACCAATTAGTGATAATATATCTCCAATGAAATCTGATTTATACGAACAAGTCTTAAAAAGTACAAAGAAAAAATCGAAATCTAATACTAATGAAGATATTGATGTATTAATTGAAGAAATTAAAACTAAAATGTTAGAGGCAGCGGAAAAAAGAGATTATGAACTTGCAGCAGAATATAGAGATTTATTATTTGATTTAGAGTTTAAAAAGAAAGGTTAAATGTGTTAAGTCTATTAAAATTGTCATTTGACAAAAAAGCTGGAATGTATTTTGTGTGAAACACAATTTTTAGTATTTTACAAACATTAGGTTATATTGCTATTCCTGTTTTATTAGGTTATTTAAATCAATTAGGGGATAGCAATATTTCTTATAATGATACATTAATGCCATGATTAAGTTTATCAAATCAATCATTAATATTAATGATAATAATGTTAGCATTAAGCTTAGTGTCATTTGGGTTTGGAATCGTTTCTATTTATTATTCATCCAAAATTGCTACATATTTAACCAATAATTTAAGAGTTAGGGTTTTTAAAAAAGCTATTAATTTTTCTAAAGAAGATTGAAACATATGAAGTAAAAATCAAATTTTAAACTTTGTCACAGTTGATTTAACTTATATTTCTAATGCTTTTGAATTTTTATTCCGTATTGTTTATAAAACCATTTTTATGTATTTTGGTTCAATAATTGGAATTATTATTATTTTATTTTCTGATAATACTATACCAGTATTGAATTATCCAACAATTCCAATTTGATCAATGGTTGTGATGACAATAGCAATATCATTGATAATGTTTAGTTTAATTATTCTTATTTCTTATTTTGCGAGTAAAAAATTTACTAAAAATCAAGAATCTCTTGATTTAATTAATGAATATATTGAAGATAATATTAATGCTCAAAAGACAATAAAATTATTGAATTTACAAGAATATCAATTTAACCAATTTATTCCATTAAATCAGAATATGAAAAAAATATATACTAAAACAGGTTTAATACAATCTGCCATTTTACCCACAATATATTTTATTCTTGATGTAGCAGTTGTGCTAGCGACATGATTAACACCTAAAACTATGATTGCTCAATTATCATCTTTCTTACTATTTATTGGTTTGATTTTAAATTCAATGGTATCATGTGCACTTGCAATTATTAATATTAACAAAGGTATATCATGTTCAAAAAGAATTATTAATTTTCTAGATTATCAAAATATCATTTCTTACTCTAATAAGGATATATTGATTAATAACTATAATGTAAAGGTAAAAAATTTAAATTATAATTATCATAACAATTTTTCATTAAATATTAATAGTTTTGAAATAAAGGAAGGACAAAAAATTGGTATTTTTGGTTTGACAAATTCTGGAAAAACCACATTTTTAAATTTGTTAACTAAGCAATTAAAATCTTCTAATAACCAAATTCAAATAGGTGATTATGATTTACAAAATTTATCTAAAAAAAATATTACCGAAATTTTTGCTTATTGTCCTCAAAAACCTCAATTATTTTCAGGAAGTGTTAAGACAAATATATTATTTGGAAATAGGAATGCTACTGATTTTGAAATAGATAAAGTTTTAGAAAAGGTTAATTTACATAATTTTATAGGAAAATCTATGAATACTAATATAGGTGAATTAGGTAAAAAAATTTCAGGTGGTCAAAAGCAAAGAATAATGATTGCAAGAACGTTAATTAGTAATTCTAAAATTCAAATTTTTGATGATTGTTTTTCTGCGTTAGACAAAATTACCCAAACTACAATTATTGATAGAATCTTAAAAGATGAAAAATCTGTAATAATGACTTCACAAAGACCAACATTATTAAAACATTGTGATCTTGTATATGTATTTAAAAATGGTGAAATTATTTCATGTGGTACTCATAATGAATTAATGAAAAAATGTGAGTATTATGCTACATCATTTAAGGAAGTGTTATTAGATTAATTATGAAATATAAGTTTAAGGAATATTCTAAATATTTAAAAATATCAAAATGGTATCTTTTATTACAATTATTATTAGCATTTGTATCAGGCGGTGGATGTATTGCATTAACTGTTTGTATTAATTATGCTATGAAGGGTATTGAAGAAACTAATTTTGGTTATGTAAGTTTAATATGTGGATTAATGGTTGGATCATATTTATTGAATTCTTTAATTAACTATCTACAATATTCAATTAATGTATTTATGAGTCAGAAAATTGCATTTTATATGAGAGCTAATTTATTGAATAAGTTAAATAATTTTAAAATGAAATTTTTTGATAATAATGAAGCCGGCAATATATTATCTAAATTTACAATAGACTTAAATAATGTGACAACATTTATATCAGAATTTATAGCAGATTTTATTGGTGTATTTGTATGAATTGTTGGATTAACAATGGCAATTTTTATTATTTCATGAAAACTTGCACTTATTACATTTGGGATATTTTTAATTTTTTTCTTTATATTATGTGTAATTATTAAAAAATCTAATCCCTATTTTCAAAAAATTCAAAAGCAATTAACATCTATGAATTCATTTTTAAATCAATCATTATCAAATTCTGAATCAATAAATTCATGTAATTTAAATTCTACTTTTATATTTAATTTTTCAAAACAATCTAATTTATTAGAAAAAACTAATACCAAATCATATTTTATGGGTACATTTTCATTTATATACATGGAATTTGTTATTAATTTTATGGTAATATTAATGACTTTTATTGGAATTATATTTATAAATAATAATATTAGTTTAGGTGGAGTTCCTTTTGTTGGAGGAGCTTTTGATAATAGTGAATTTACAAGATTAACTCTCTTTATATTACTAATGAGACAATTCTTATCACCATTTAATTTATCAAGCTCATATATACTTTTTACAATGACAGCATTTGCAAGTTATAAAAGAATTGAAAAAATGTATGATGACAATAATTATTATTCTAAATTAGAAAAAACAATAATTGGTAACTGCCAATTGCTTGCAGAACAACGTAATAATAGCATTGAGTTTAGAAATGTATATTTTGGATATTTGAAAAATTCTAATGTTATTAATAATTTATGTTTTGAGATTAAAAAAAATAGTTTTGTAGGTATTGTTGGAGAGACTGGAAGTGGTAAATCAACGATTATTAATTTAATAACAAAACTTTATTCATTAAATTCTGGTGATGTCTTTATAGATGATATTTCAATTAATAATTATTCAGAACAAGAAATAAGAGAAAAGATTTTTGTAATACCTCAAGACACACACATATTTAAAGATACAATTTATAATAATATTAAATTAAATAACAACAACATTACCAATGAAGATATAGATCAATTAATTAATAAATTAGGAATGAATATTATCTTTGATAAATTTTCTAAAAAATTAGATACTATTATTGATAATAATACTGAAATTTCATATGGAGAAAAGCAATTAATATCAATATGTAGGGCATTAGTTTCTAAGTCTGATATAGTTGTATTAGATGAAATTAATTCTTCTATGGATATTGAATTAGAAAATATTTTAAATGATGCAATTAATTATTTAAAAAAGACAAAAACATTAATTTTTATTGCTCATAAATTATCTGCAATCAAGGATGCTAATAAAATTATTGTGTTAAAAAATGGTGAATTAGTGGAAATGGGCAACCATAATGAGTTAATAGATAAAAAAAGATATTATTATGATTTATGAAATACATAATTTTATCATAGTATTTTATTGGTTTTAATATAGATAAAATAAATAAAATTTAATATTTGAATTTGATTGATACAAATAATAAATTTGGAATTACATAAAGTAAAAATTATTAACCAATTACTAGCGATAATAGACTAATACCAACTGCAAATAATATGGATGTACTACATACATCTATAGTTGTAGCAATTAATGGTGTTGACATAACTGTTGGATCTAATTTAAATTTAGTTGCAATTAATGGCAATAGTGAACCTAATAGCTTGGATAAAATTACTGCAATTCATAATGCAATAGTACTTGCAGTTGCTGCAATCATTGCAATTGCATATGTGTTATTAATATGTAATAAATTATCTTTGAATGCTGTAGTTTCAGCAACATCTCTAAAAGCAGGTATTGCAAAGTATACTGCCAATCTTATCATATTAAATGCAGCAAGCAATCCCCCTAATAA
This sequence comes from uncultured Ureaplasma sp., assembly GCA_944322645.1. GTDB lineage: Bacteria > Bacillota_I > Bacilli_A > Mycoplasmatales > Mycoplasmoidaceae > Ureaplasma. Next base: position 22,083 of record CALUPI010000008.1, on the reverse strand, counting down.
TAAACCAACTTGAAATTCTTTTAGAATTACTTTCTTGTATTCTTTAGGAGTTATCTCACCTATAGCTAAGGCCCGGATAATAGTTGCAGCTGATTGAGATCCAGTGTTACCTGATGTCCCAGTAATTACTGGAATAATTGGCACAAGTAAAATAGTAGATAAACCTAGAGTAACACTTATTCCTCAATTTTCAAATCTATCAATTACAATTGATGTCAATGTAGCACTTATCATTAAAATTACAACTCAAAATAATCTTGATTTGACAATAGATCAAACAGTAGATTTGATATAACTTTCCTGTAATTTTTGAATCCCATACATATGATAGATATCCTCTGTAGTTTCTTCTTCAATTGCAGGTAATATATCATTGTCATTAATAATTCCTACAAGAATCCCATCATTATCTACAACTGGTAATGTTTGTAAATTATAGTCTTGAATAATTGTTATAATTTCTTCAACATCATCAGTTGGATGAACATACATAATATTTTGATCCATTATTGTGTCGATAGTTTTGGTTGGATCATCAGCGAAAAACAACATATCAATTTGTACTTGTCCTACAAGTTTTTTATTAGAACTAGTAACATAAAAACTTAAATTTCCTTCAATTTTTTGAAATGTATTTTTATAAATATTAATACATTCTTTGATAGTAAAATTATCATTAAATGATATATAATCAGGATTCATTATTGATCCGGCTTCATCATTTTCAAATTTAGATATTTGCTTAATTAACATTCTTTGTTTAGAAGTTAAACATAATAATATTTTTTTAAATAAATCATTATTCTTATTAGCAATATCTAAAATTTCATCAGGATATAAATTTTTCAAAATTATTTTTAATTGATTATTATTTGATTCCTCAATTACTAATCTTTGAAGTTCATCAGAAAAAAATCTATATATGTTATTATGTTTAGTTGTACTTAAAGCCATTAATATAAAAATAATAATTTGTACATCATCAATTGATTCAATAGATTTAATAATAGTATTAAGTTGATTTTTTTTCACTAAACGTTGAATTGCAACAATATTTTTAGACTTGTAATATTTTAGGAGCAAGTCAGTTACTTGTATTATTTTTGATTTGTTGTGCTTCATAATAATCCATAGTGCCTCCTCCTATATTTTGGTTATCTATATTAAATTTATACCAAATTTTGATACCAATATTTCTAATTTTTGATAATAATCGAAATATTTTTTGAAATTATTATTTATACTAATTCAATTTGGCTTAAAATATCTAATAAAATCTATATATGTTTCATCAAAATTGAAAAAATATATTTTTATACCTAAATCAATTAAAGAATTTAAATTTTTATATAAATAATTATTGTCATTTTGAATATTTATATCATTAAGATTCAATTTTAAAATTATATTATTTAAATCAATATTCATTAGATTTATTTTTCTTTGAAAACTATTAATATTAAAATTCGAACTTAAAATATAATTTAAAGGATATTCGATTAACAAAGGTAAATTATAATTTTCATTTTTAAATTTATTTATTGATTGCATTGCAATTCATCTCATCATAATTGTATAAATATTATGTTTTTTAGCATAATTTTTTATATCTTCAAAATCAAATAAAAGATGATTAATTGAGCTAACATATGAAATATATCAATTATCATGTTTAATTAATTTTATTTCAATATTATCAGGAGTAAAACACTTTTGTAAACGTTTAATTTCTTCATAATTAACTTTAAAATTAATATCAACATTGGGATTATATAATTTGATTATATTTTTCATTTTAGTAGTAGTATTTTTAAAACTTAAACGACATTTTTTAAGAAGTTCAATATTATCGTATGAATGCAAACCATATATTGATGAAGTTACTTGAAATTTCACATTTATTTTTTGATTATTGAATATTAATTCTGTAGGAATATTTTTTAAATATATCTCTATTTGTGAAAATGGATCATTTTTAGTTCTAGAAATTTCATAATTTCCATTATATGCAATATTAATGGAGTTCAAGTTAATATTTTTAATTGGTATATAAAATGCATATTCATTTTTACTAGTTATAAAAAAAATTGGTTTAAATTTTTTTAATGTTTCTACAAAACAATCTAATAATTTTTGTTGCATATAATTAGACATATGATTACCTAGTTGAATTGGTAAGTTGTATATATTTGTAAAATTAATTAAGCACATTATTCCATAATGATCATTATTTTTAGTTTCATTAATTTTATTAATTGCAACATTTTGTTTATAAAAGTTTTTAGCACCAAAAACTGAGGATATATTTAGTTCATTAATTTTAATAATTCAGTTTTGAATATAATTACCTAAAAAGAAACAAATTAAATACAAAATAAAAATAAATAATGATTGTATTAATATGTTTATAATCTTTTGATTTTTTATTAATAAATAAAATACTAGGATTATAATGCCAATAAAAATTAATATAAAACTAATATTAATTAATTTATTAGATTTTAGTTTTAAAAGAGAAATTGTTATGATAAAACATGCTGAAATAATTGTAAGAATAACATGAATAGCTAAATTTAAGAAATTAATATTTTTAATAAAGGCAAATGTAATTAAAGAAAATAAAATTGTAATTAAATATGTTAAAAATAATGAAGGTTTATATGAAATACCAATGACTAATAAAATAGGTAAGTACATTAAAATGATAGTATTAGTAGATGGAATTTGTAGATAGGAATAATAAATTCCTAAAAAACTTATAATCCCCATTATTAAGCCAGATATAACATTAAATACCAATTTATAATTTTTAGTAATTTTACTTGCATATTTTTTAATTAATTTAAAATCAAAAATATAGTTTAGACCAAAATATAGTAAAAAAGCACCAATACAAATGGCGAAATTTATTAGCACAATATATATATAATTATTTAAATTTATTGTCATTATTTAAATCCAAAACTTTAAATAGGTATATAATCATTATATATTTTGAATATTTTTTTCAAGATATATTTTTAATTTGAAAGGTTTTATAATGGTTATAAGCGGAGACATTAATGTAGGAGCTACTATACTTTTAGCGGTTTGTACTGCATTGGTATTGTTTATGGTACCTGGATTAGCTATTTTTTATGGTGGATTAGTTCGTAAGAAAAATGTATCTACTATTATGGCTCAATCATTTATATCTATGGCTATTGTGACATTGATATGAATTTTTGGTGGATTTGGTTTAGCCTTTGGTACTTCTCAAGGTGGTTTTATAGGAAATCCTGCCGATTATTTTGCTTTTAGAAATATATTATTTACTAATGGATGAGATAATTTAGGAATTGTTGCAAATAATTCCTATGCTGCTGGCGTTCCATTTATTTTATTTTTCTTATTTCAATTAGCATTTGCAATTATAACACCTGCTCTAGTATCAGGAGCATTTGCTGATAGACTAAGCTTTAGAGGATATATTATATTTACAATATTATTTACATTATTTGTATATATCCCAGTTTGTCATTGAATTTGAGGTGGCGGATTCTTAGCTCAACATGGTGTTATAGACTGAGCTGGAGGAATTGTAATTCATGCTACTTGTGGATTAGCTGCTATTGCTTCAGTTGTTGCATTAAAGAAGCGTAAAATTTTAGGTAAGGAAGATTTATCTCCTAACTCAATTCCATTAGTTGCTGTTGGTGCTGGAATTTTATTCTTTGGTTGATTCGGATTCAATGTTGGTGGTGCTTGTCTAGTTCCATCAGATAATCCAATAAATTGAAATGGAGCAATAAGTGCTGGTTTATCTGCATTTGCAAACTCATTTATTGCAATGTCAATAGCAATGATAGTTTGAGTTATATTTGACAAGATCACTAAAAAGCACACATCATTAATTAGTATATTAACAGCAGGTGTTGCTGGTCTTGCTACAATCACTCCAACTGCAGGGTTTGTTCCAATTTGAGCAAGTTTAGTAATTGGATTTGTTGGAGCAACAATATGTTACTGAATGTGTCAAATTAATCACAAAACACATTTTGATGATGCATTAGAAGTATGACCAGTACATGGAATTGGTGGTATTGTTGGTTCATTGTTAGTTGGAGCATTTGCGACTACAACTGTTAACCCTGTTATTTTAGGACCAACTCAACATATTGGTTCCTCATTAGGTAGTGGTTATTTATTTGGTATGCAATTAGGTGCAGTTGCCCTAGTATGTGCTTGAACATTTGTATTTAGTTTAGGTATATTCTATTTAATTAAATTTACACACGATGAAGCAACACCTAAACAACAAATTATCGGTTTAGATAAAGTGTATTTTGATGAACAAGCTTATAGTGATGGAATTAAACATAAAATCCAAATGTAAACAAAAAGTATGGAGATTAATCCATACTTTTTGTTTTTTATTCAGCTTTAATAATTCTATCTGATAATAATTTGAAATCTTTTTCAGCTTGTTTATATACAGTTTCAGGAATTTGAAATTCAATACCATCAACATTGTAAATTTGTAAAATTCATACAAAATCCATTAAATTGTCAAATGCTAAATCAATTACTTTATTAGTATTTTTATTAATTATTGCATAAGAATTAAAATTCAAAAAGAATTCTAAATTATCAATACTATCAATTTTTGATTGATATGGATCTTCAGCAAGATTAAACTTTGAAATAAAGTTTTCTTTAACATTCTTATACATATCTTCATTATATTCACGAAAACATGCTTGCATTGTTGTTGGATATAATCCAGCTTTATATTTAAAATTAATCATATTTTTCACCTACTAAATTATTATAATATGTTTCTTTATATATAAAAAATTTTTTTATTGAATTATATAATAATTCAAAAGTATAAAAATAAAAGTTTTTACAATATTTACACATATTTTGATATCATAATATATGTGCAGATGTAGTTCAATGGTAGAACGCAACCTTGCCAAGGTCGAGACGCGAGTTCGATTCTCGTCATCTGCTCCATTTTTAAATTAAAAACCTGTTTTTAGCAGGTTTTTTTTATTATTTGTTAAATATAATACCTTTTATTTTTGTCATTGACAAGATTGCATCTAAAATACCTTGTGTACCAAAACCAGAATTTTTAACTCCACTAAATGGAAAGATATCTGGTCCTCTAGATGAAGATCTATTAATATTAACAGTTCCACATTCTAATTTTAAAGCAATTGATTCTGCTAATTCAATATTGTTGGTAAAGATTGATGCTTGTAATCCGTATTCAGAATTATTTGAATATTCAATAACTTCTTCTATTGTATTAAATTCAATAAATGGGATTACTGGACCAAATGGTTCTTCTCATGCTAATTTCATATCTATAGTAACGTTATCAATTATCATTGGTCATAATAAGTTATCTTTACGTTTTAATTCAAGACATGATACTGCACCTTTTGCTAATGCATCGTTTACCAATTCCATGACATAATTTGCACTTGAATTTGAAATTAATGGAGTAATAAAAGTATTTTCAAAAGGATCACCAATTGTTAAATTTTTTACTTTATCTACTACTAATTTAATTAATTTAGAATGATTTTTAGGTGTTACAAATACTCTTTTGATTGCTGTACAACGTTGACCATTATAACTTAATCCACCTTTTACAATTTCATTTGCAGCTAACTCTAAGTCAGCATCATCTAGGATAATAGCAGGATCTTTTCCACCCATTTCTAATACTAATGGAATTTTATGACATACATCACTTATATGATTTCCAACTCTTGCACTACCTGTAAAAGAAATTATGTTTACATATTTATGACTAATTAGTAAGTCACCAATTTTACTACCTTTACCAACAACACAATTAATAACACCATCAGGAAAACCTGCATCATTGAATAATTGACTAATCCGTGCTCCAATAATACTTCCTTGAGTTGCTGGTTTATAAACAACTGTATTCCCAGATATTAAAGCTGGTACAAGCTTGGCTAATAACAAATTAAAAGGATAATTGAATGGACTGATAGCAAGAACAACTCCTAATGGTTCTCTTATAAATTTTCCAGTTTTACCCTTAATTTTATGAATATTTTCATCAATAATCATTGGATTATTTTGTAATTTTTCATATTGAAAAATAGTTTCATCTAAATATTCCATAGTTCTAATAATTTCTGTTTTAGAATCATTATATGATTTAGAAATTTCATTAACTAATATCTGACTTAATTCATCTATATTTGCTAATACTAATTCTTTAAATTTTAATAATAAATTTTTTCTAAATTCAAATGTGGTTACTGATCAATTTTTGAATGATAAATGAGCAGCACTCATTGCAGCACTAACAATATTTTCTTCATGAATATATGGTACAGTTGCATATGGCATATTATTAATTGGTGAATTAATTATTATTTTTTCACTTGAGTCAACTAATGACCCATTAATTAAAATAGGATAATTTTTCATTATTAAACATCTTTCTCTATTATAAAATTAATAAGATTATTAAAGTCCAATTCAATATAACAAAAATATTTATTGTTATTATTGATTAACCTTACATTAACATATTTTATAAATTTATTGTGCTTTGTATTAAAAATATAAATATCTGAATCTAATTTTTTTTCATCAGTTATTAAAATATTCTTATCATCTGGATTAACTAAATCTAAAGATTGAGAAATATTATTAGTAGATTCAATATGTTTTAATTCTTTTGCTAATTTAGGTTTTAATTCTAAATAGAGCATTTCAATAAAGTCAACAGCACTTTTGATTGAAAAAAATACTTTATCATTAATTTTATTAAGACTATTTACACACAATTTGTCTTCTTTTATTTCTTGTATTAATAATAATTTATTTTCATTAAAATTTATTAATTGTTCTACCATATATCCAGAATATATAGGAAAATCATTGTTAATTAATAAATCTATTAATGATTCAACATTATAATTAATCAATAAATTAGAATCAATTTTTATTGAATTAAATTGATGTGACAAAATTGCAATAAAGGCATTTTTTAATTCATATATAGCTTTTAAGGACTCATATTTATTCATATTTATTCTCCTTTTTTGATTTATAAAATTTATACATATAAATTATTCCTGAAATAATGCAAAGAACTAAACTAGTATACATAAGCAAATTTTGTATACATCAATAATATATTGTGTTGGATAAGTTATAGTTAACACCTATAAACATAATTATAATTATGGCGATCATTAAATTTACAGTTTTTAATTTTCCATATATATTTGCAGCTATAACTATATTTTGATTAGAGGCTACCATTCTAGTTCCATCAATAATAATATCTCTAATTAACATAATTATTGGAATTCAAATGGGCACAAGATTAATATTTGGTGATGCTAGACAAAATAAAACAGAATTTGTAAGTATTTTATCGGCTAAAGGATCTCAAAATTTACCAAAATTTGAAATCCATTTATATTTTCTAGCTAAAAAACCATCTAATGCATCTGTGACTGAGGCAATGATAAACAAAATAACACCTAATATTACATTTAAATGTATCGCTATTATAGAATCTTTAAAAGAAAAAGAATATATTTCTGGACCAAAATTAATTAACAATATTGGAATTATAATAGGAACAATCAAAATTCTAATAACAGTTAAATAATTAGGAATATATTCTTTTTTAAATAATTTTTTTTTAAAATTTTTCATAATAATTTAAAAATTTAATAAACCGTGAGTTCTTGGAAATGGTATAGAGTCACGTATGTTATTAACACCTGTTAAGTACATTACTAATCTTTCAAATCCAATTCCAAAACCACTAGACATAAAGTATCCATATCTTCTTAAGTCTAAGTATCATTTTAATGGCTCAATATCCATTTTTAATTCTTGACAACGATTTAATAATTTTTCATAGCTATCTTCACGTTGAGAGCCGCCAATTAATTCACCAATACCTGGCACTAATAGGTCAGAAGCCGCTACAGTTACATTATCAGAATTTTGTTTCATATAAAATGCCTTGATATCTTTAGGATAGTTATATAAAAACACTGGACCATTTATAACTTGTTCACATAAATAGCGTTCATGTTCACTACCTAAATCCATACCAAAATAAATGTTATTTTCTTCAAAATTATGTCCATTAGCCACTGCATTTGATAAGATTTCAATTCCTTCTTTGTATGAAAGTTTTGCAAATTTATTATTTAGTAAATAATCAATTCTTTTTATAATATCACTATCAACTTCTTTAGCAAAAAATTCAATTTCACTAGCACATGTTTTTTTGTAATGACTAACTACATGTTTAATCATAGATTCAGCAATTTCCATAAGTTGTGGTAAATCACAAAAAGCAATTTCTGGTTCAACCATTCAAAATTCAGCTGCATGTCTTGCAGTATGTGACTTTTCTGCTCTAAATGTAGGACCAAAAGTATAAATTTTTTTAAATGCTTGTGCATATGCTTCACCTTGTAATTGTCCTGTTACTGACAAGCATGCTTTTCTGCCAAAAAAATCTTCTTTATCATCAGTTGTTACAAAAAATGTTTCTCCAGCCCCTTCGCCATCATTTGAAGTTATAATTGGACTTGCAGTTCATACATATCCATTTTGGTGAAAAAATTCATGTAAAGCATAAGCAATTTCTGATCTTGCTCTCATAACTGCACTAAATAATTTGGTTCTAGGTCTTAAATGTGCTACATCACGCAAAAATTCTAAACCATGTTTTTTATTTTGAAGTGGATAGTCTTCGTCACTTTGCTTTAATAATTCAATTTTAGATGCAACAATTTCAAATGGCTGTTGTGCATTTGGAGTTAATAAAACTTCACCTTCTACCAACAATGATGCTCATACACGGGCTTGGGAAATTTCATCACAATTAGATAATTTATCTTTTTTATAAACAATTTGAATAGACTCAAAACAAGTTCCATCATTCATTGAAATAAAACCAATACTTCCATTAAATCTATTTGTTTTAACAAACCCTTCTATTTGTACTTTTTTACCTGACAAATCTTTGTATTTATTTACTAGTTCTTTAACTTCAGTCATAAATTGCTCTCCTAATTAATTTAAATAAAATAAAGTGTATCAAACAACATGATACACTTTATGTATTATGTTGAAAATTATAATTAAAAATTAATTATTATTTTCATTATTATTTAAATCATTTGATAATTTCATATAAGTTTTTGTAAGCTCAATTAATTGATCTCTTACTTTGTCTAATTCAATAACTTGTGATTTTTCAATTTGTAATAATTTCATAAAATTCTCCTTAAACTTATATACTTACTTATTATTATAATATTTTAAATCTAAAACTTTATCTTTTTTTTCTCATGAAACATCTATATCTTCTCTTCCAAAATGACCATAAGTTGCAGTTTTAATATATGGTTGTGAAAATAAATCTAATGTTTTAATAAAATTATCTACCTTAAGATTAAAATGTTTTTTAACAATATCAATTAATTCTGACTCTGAAAATTGAGATGTACCGAATGTATTAATAGACATTGATATTGGTTCTGGCATTCCAATTCCAAAAGATAATTGGATTTCACATTTTTCGGCTAATCCTGCAGCCACAAGATTTTTAGCAATATATCTTGCAAAATAACTACCACTTCTATCTACCTTTGATGGGTCTTTACCACTAAAAGCGCCTCCACCATGTTTAGCAGCACCACCATATGTATCAACAATAATTTTTCTTCCAGTTAATCCTGTATCTCCAATTGGTCCACCAATCACAAATTTACCAGATGGATTAATAATTTGTTTAAAATCAGTATTTAGATTGTATTCTTTTGCTAGTTCAATCATTTTTTTACTAATAAATTTTTTTATAGTTTCTAAGTCTACATTATTTGAATGTTGAACAGAAGCAAGCATTGTATCAATTTGTGGATTTGAAGGATTTGTATAGTCTATAGTAATTTGAGACTTCATATCTGATTTTAATCAATCTAATTCTTTATTTTGTCTTGCTTCTTCAATTTTTTTTACTAATTTATGTGCTAATACAATTGGTAATGGCATTAACTCACTAGTTTCATTACATGCATAACCAAAAACAATTCCTTGATCACCAGCACATATTTCATTATTCTCTTTAAATACAGCTTGATTAATATCAGAAGATTGAGCATTAATATTTGAAATTATTGTAAAATCAGATTCATTATAACCAAGGGGAATTAAGATATTTCATGCCTCTTTTACAACATCAACATAGGCATTAGTTGTTATTTCGCCACCAATTACAATTAATCTATTTGATGCAAAAACTTCACAAGCAACCTTGCTATTTTTATCTTGTTGTAAACATTTATCTAAAATAGCATCTGAAATTTGGTCACATATCTTATCAGGATGACCAGGCCCTACAGATTCAGATGTAAATAAAATCTTATTCATATTAATTTATTCCTTTTCTAAATTTAATTAATTCATTACCATAATATGCAATCATTCCTGCTTGATCACCTGTATATTTTAATAATGGTATATCTATTTGTTGAATATTGAATTTTTTAATTTCTGATCTCAACAAACTATTTGCAGACACACCTCCACCTAGAGATATGCATTTTATATCAGAGTATTGTTGTAATACAAATTTAATTTTTTTTATAACATCATTAATTGCGAATTTTTGGAATGAACTTGCAATTTGGACAGGATTAATATTTTCATTATGTTGCTTTTTATTATGGACATAATTAATTATAGATGTCTTTAAACCTGAAAAACTAAATTTCGCAGATGCTGACATTGGTTGCATAAATTCTAATGTTGCCATAGATTCATTATAATTTTTGTCTATAATTGGTCCACCAGGATAAGTTCAACCTACCACCCTAGCAACTTTATCATATACTTCACCTAGTGCATCGTCTTGAGTTTCATTTAATATTTGTATATCCTCATAATTATTCACTAGATAAATAGAACTATGTCCACCACTAATAACAACAGATAACATTGGAAACATTGGTTTTCCTGACTCTATATATGCAGAAAATATATGTCCATATAAGTGATTAACTGGAACAAGCTCTGCTTCAATTATACTTGCCAATGTTTTAGAAAAAACCTTTCCAACATGTAAACAACTAGGTAAACCAGGGTTATTTGTATAAACAATGTGTGTAATTTCATTAGGAGATATTTTTGCTTCTGAAATTACTTGTTGAAATACATGATGAATATTTTTTAAATGATATCTACTTGCAACTTCTGGAACAACGCCTCCATAGTGCGATTGGATGTCTGCAGAACTTGTTGTATAATGGGCAATAAGTGAATTATTTTTTATAATTGCCATGCTTGTTTCATCACAACTTGTTTCAACGCCTAAAATTATCATAATATCCTCCAAAACATAATTTAATTATAATTATTATATGTATAATAAATATATATAAAACAATGAAAAAAAATATTTTTGATTTGAATAAGAAGTACAACTATAATTTTACCAAACTAACTGACCAAGGTTTTAAAATTAAAAACCAGAAGAAGTTAGATTCTTTTTGTTATAACTATGGATTACCAAGAGTTATAAATGGATATGCTGCATGTTTACTTGATTCAAATTCTCAATTTGTTGGCAAAATTGACACAAGTGAGTTAATAAAACTTGCAAAATTTGATCGGAAGCTTGGAATTTTATTACTCGGTAGTATTTTAGATTTTGAGACTAGATTTAATTCTATACTCATTTCTCAACTGTTAAAATTTTATAAATTAGAAAGGGATTATATCCTAACATATGAAAATTCTTTATGATTAAATATTTCTAATTTAGAAACTAAAAAAAGATTAATCTTAAGTTTATATCAATCATCAGATTCCAATTTATTAAGATCATTTTCAAAGTTTGATATTAATCGTACAATTAATACAAATTTAAAATCAGAAACACCACCATTATTAACGCTATCTTTATCTTGAACTTTTGGTACCATTATTAATTTATTTGAATATTTGGATTTGAGATTACAAAAACAAATAATCCATGAGTGTTTAGATGCAAACATTACTATTGAATCATTTATTTGAATTTGTAATATTTTAAGGAAGTTTAGAAATAAGATTACTCACAATGATTTTGTATTAGTTTCTAGATTTAAAATTAATGATGAAATTAAAAAATATTTAGGTATTGCTAAAGATCAAAATTACATGCAAATTAAAAGTATTATTGATTTTTTAGATATGGTAGATTGATTTAATAAAAATTCTTGATTTTCTAAATCTTTGAATGATCAAGTTAAAAAATTAGTTAAAAAATCTAGATTTGAATATATTGTTAAGAGAAAAGTTATTAAATATTTAGGATATGAGTATTAAGAAGGGCTACATTTATGAACAAGAAAAAAAATAAAAATGAAGAATTATTTTCACTAGATGATGAACAATTAACTAGAAGTTTATTGACAGATTCAAAAAAATTAGATTTATCAGAAAAACCAGGTGCAACATCAAATTTAAATTTATTATTTGATGCTGATAATATGGATGTTGATGAAAATATCGCTTTAGATAATCAAAATAATAATAATACAAAATCAATAGAAATTAATAATTTTCTAATTGATGATTTTGAGGATGAGGAAACAGACAATTTAACTAGAAAACCAACAAAGAAAGATAATAGAGCTATTAAAATTAAATTAGCTAATTTAACTAACACAAATCCGAAAGACATGTGTATAAAGGCAAAGTTAACTAAAGATACTATAGATTTATCTAGATTTGTTGATTATGACACTGTTCAAAATTTTATTCAAAATCCATCTGCAACAATTGAATTTAAAAATTTAAGCATGAATTCAAGTGATATTGATTATTATTTAAATTCTGCAAAAAATCCTGGTGAGTTTTTGATTTGTTTGCAAAACTATGACATTCCAATTTCTGAATCTAAAAAGAATGATTTATATAAGGATTTTGAATCTGCAAAGGTTAAAATTATTCAAAGTATTTCCAATAAAACTTTTGATCAAAAAAGAAAATTTGATGCAATTATTCGAAAAAATAAAAACATTGTTGATAACACTGGTGTGTATTCATTATATTTAGCAACTAATTTTTTAGTTGGTTGTACAAAAACAGGTGTGCTTTTAAATTCACCAATTATTTTATTTCAAGTAGAAATGAATTTTGCTTCTGGTAAATATGTGTTAAAGCATTCTAAGAATAAATTTGTAGTTAATGAAAAATTATTAACTTTATTAAAGAAAGAATTTAATTTAAATTGAATTGTAAGTGACTTAGCAAAGATTGATGATTACTCAAAACTATTAAAAATTATTAAAAAAGATATTGACATTCCAATTAAATCAAAATCTACTGAAAATCATGAATTTAAAGAAATTGGAAATAGTGAGTTGAGTAGATTTACTGAGTTTGAAATATATGATTCATCATTATTAGGTATTTATGAACCATCAGGTGGAGCACTAAAAGAAAATCTGGAACGTTTAGTTGATTTAAATGTTGATCCATTTGTTAGTCAAAATGAATATTCAGATACTAAGTTTATTAATCAAGAAATTAATGGTGAACCTTTGATTGAAATAGGTAGACCATTAAACATATATCAAAAATATGCAATTCGCTCTGCTTTACACCAAAATACATTAATATATGGTCCGCCAGGAACTGGAAAATCTGAAGTAATTGCAAACATAATAGCTAATGCTATTGTTAATTTAAAAACTGTATTAGTTGTTTCAGAAAAGAAGGCAGCTTTAAATGTTTTACATGATCGTTTACAACATATTTCTAAGCTTGCACTATTTATATATGATTTGGATGACAAAAGTGGTTTTTATGGAAAGATAGCTGCACTTGGTGATAAAGTATTAAATATGCGTTTTGATGACTATGGAAATGTTGATACTAGAGATTTTGATTTAAGAGGTAAAATTCAATCATCAACTAAATGACAAAAGGTTCAAAATGCTCATTTAAAAGTAAGAGAATATATAAATGAAATTATTAAATTAAATAAAGTTGTAGATTCCTTAGGAACAACATTTACACAATATATTAATGCAAATTCAAATGTTGATAAGAAATTGCTAAAATATGCAAAAGATTCTAATATTATTGAATTTATTGAATCATTAATGAGAAAATATTCTTTTACAAGTACAGAAAATTTCTTTGCTAAATTTAATGAATATAAAGAATTTTTATTAATTAATGGTATTAATGAAAATACTATTACCAATACATTGAAAGAACAAAAATTATTAATCACAAAATATCAATTAACTGACAATCTTTTACAATATATAATTGAAAATGAAAAAGAGATTCCAAATAAAGTATTAAAATTGTCAAACTTCTTAGAAACATATAGCTTAAAAAATGATGATAAATTTAATCAAATTTTAAGTAATCATCCTCAATTATTAGTAATACAAAAATCCAAAATTATTGAATTTGCAAATCAATTTCCAAAATATTATGGTCCTAAGAAATTTATGTCTTTCTTAATAGAACAATATGATAATCTAAATCAATTCTTAGATGCATATGTTAAACTTGATGACCAAAAGACTAGATATACATTATTATTTAATTTTATTAATTTTAAAAAGATATCTAAATTTAAGCAATTATTTAAAGGTAATGTAGAAGAAGATGTAAGTGAATTAAATGAAAAATTAGCTGCGATTAAGTTTTTTTCACAAATTCCACATGCTAAGTATAATTATTTATTTAGAATTGCAGAAGAAAAAACTGATTTTATTGATAAAAACACTGTTATTATTTATAGAAATCCATGAATGTTAAAACAATATATTAAGGATTTAGGATTAAAATCATTTACATTCTTTGATGAAGATGATGTTACAAAATTAACTCCAGTTCGCGGTATGGATGGTTCTACATTTGATAAATTTAAAATAATTATTAATTATGAAAATGAAATAATGAGTAAATATAAAAATTTGATGTATGTTGACATTAACGAATTGATTAATAAGGATAGAAATATAATTGCTAATGTTGCTGATCATGCAAGCCAAGATGTTGAATCTTATTATTTAGAATATTTACGTTCAGTATTATCAAAATTATCAACTTCTGAATGAAACAAGATGCAAGAGGTATTTAGTATTGCTAGACGTAATTCAAAGAAAAATGCTTCAATTAAAGATTTCATTCAACAATACTATAAACAATTATCAATAATATTCCCAATTTGAATCTCTTTACCAGAATTAGTTGCTCAAATGTTACCTTTAGAAAAAGGAATATTTGATTATGGTATTTTTGATGAAGCATCACAAATGTTTGTTGAACGTGCATATCCAATTGTATATCGTTGTAACACAAATATTGTTGCAGGAGATGACAAGCAATTAAAACCAACTTCATTCTTTGCATCTAGAATTAATGAAAATGATTATGAATATGCATTAGCAGATAATGACCAAGTTGATTCATTATTAGATAGAGCAAAAGTATCATTATGAGCAAGTTATAATTTAAGAAACCATTATCGTTCAGAACATAGAGACTTAATTCAATTTAGTAATGATTTTGTGTATGATCATAATCTTCACTTTGCTACAAAAAACGGTGTTAGTGGATCAGGTATTGAAGTTATTAATGTTGAAAATGGAGTTGCTGAAGATAGTGTAAATGAAGTTGAAGCACAAAAAGTAATTCAATTATTGTCCCAAAATATTAATAAATATAATAAGATAATTGTTATTACTTTTGGTTCTAAACAAAGTTTATATATTGAACAATTATTATTTAAAAATGCAGATTCTTCAAATGCTATTTATAAAAAGTTTTTATCAAACAACTTAGTAATTACCAATCTAGAAAATGTTCAAGGTAATGAAGGTGATTTAGTTATTTTATCTACAACATTTGGTATTGGTAAAGATGGATTATTCAAAAATTCATATGGTCCATTAATTATGGATGGTGGTATTAACCGTTTAAATGTTGCCATTACAAGAGCTAAAGAAAAAATGATAATTGTTAAATCTATTTCTGCGGCTGATATGAATATTAACTACAATAATCATAATGCCCTAGTGTTAAGATCATTCTTTGAATACTGTGATAAAATTGCAGAACATAAGAATGTTCATACTACTAGCAATTCGCAAACTAATTTTGTGGACAGTATTTTTAAAGTGGAAATTGGAAATTGATTATTATCTAATTTATACAACAAAAAAGATATTGAAATTGTGGATAATTATGATATTGGTTCAAAAATTATTGATTTTGCAATTGTTAATAAAAAAACTGAAAAAGTTGAACTGGCAATTGTGATTAATAAATGATCAAACAAAATCAATTTACAAAATTATTTAGAATCTATTGACAATTATTTCTTTTTTGTAGATAGAGGATACAATACAATAAGAATTGAAGAATATGCATGAGTATATAATAACTTAGAAATTAAAAAACAAATTATGGCAGAAGTAGAAAACATCAATTCAAAAGATTATTTTTCTATGGATGATTAAAATATTTATGATGAACATTAAACTCAATATTTGGTTTAATGTTTTTTTAATGTTAATCTGATTAAAAAATCTATCAGATGATTGATAGATTCCTACATTCAAATAAAAACCACAACTATATTTTTTAGTGTTGCAGTTGTCATTTGAATGTAGGATTTTATTCTTCATATAAAAAATATCAAAAATTTTATTAATTATAATAAATTAATAATTATATATTTCATCCATGTTTAATAGCTTCAGATTTAAGTGAATTCACATCTTGTTTTAAAATATGAACATCAGATTTAAGAACATTAACATCCTCTTTTAAAATATGAACATCATTTTTTAAGATATGTAAATCATTCTTAATTTCTTGAATTTCAGATTTAACTTCAGTTTTAAATTCATTAAAATCAGTTTTCATCTCCAAAACAATTTCATACAACATATCAATTTTACTTTTTTTAGCCATTTTAGATTCCTTGTCTTTTGCAATATTATTTGACTTTTCCTTCTTTATTTTATCTTTTAATTTTGCAGATAAATCATAATTTTGAATGTCAACTGACTCAACATCATAATCATTTAGAACTTGTTTAAATTTTTTATTTTGATTTTTCATATTTATTACCTCATTAATAAATAATGAAAAGATTTCAAAATTTACTAAATAGACATTAAAAAAAACATTAAAATGGAATTGCCAAATTAATGTTTTGATATATTTAAATTTTCTTTCTTCTATGTCTTAAAACTAATGTGGTAATAATGATCAAAATTATAATTGCCACAGCAATTGAAACGGACATTATTCAAATTTAATCTTGTGAAGAAGACTCAGAACTTGATTCAATTGAATTATCTTTTATTGTGTCATCATTTTCACTTGCAACATTTAAATTACAATCATTAATAAATGTCTTAATGTTGCTGCCAGCTAAAATATGGTTCGGATCACCAGTGTTGCTAATTCCTTCAATTTTAACAAATAGAAAATTTTTAAATTTATTAGAATTTGCATCCACTAGTAAACAATTATTAATAGCATCATTTATATCCAGATATTGGTCAGCTAAATTACATTCATTAGTTTTATAAAAACTTAGTTGATAATCAACACCATAGACATAATCTTTTTTAAATTTATTATCAATTTCATAGTCAATTGAATTTAATATTAAATTTTTAATTTTTTCTTGTTTACTATTTCCTGAATATCAATCATCAAAACTGGTTTATTGTTTTCTTTATCTCCAGCAAAATTTGAATTAAATCTTACAGTTTTAAATCTTAATTATCCGATGTATTAAATTTAGAATATGCTAATAAATATTTTTCAACAATTTCTTTTAATTACCTATTAAATTAGGAAAGTCAATACATGATGAAATATGTTTGCTATTTTTATAATAATCATTTAAACTACCAATAATTTTTACAATTTTTATGTTTGAGCATAAAAATAATAAATTTAATTTAAAAAAAGAAATATTAACTAATATTTCATCCATGTTTTATAGCTTCAGATTTAAGTGAATTCACATCCTGCTTTAAAATTTGAACATCATCTTTAAGTTTATCTAAACGAGAATTAACCTTACTAAATTCTTCTCTTACTTCTGTTTTAAATTCATTAAAATTATTTTCTAAGCTTCAAACTCTAGTTTTTAGATCACTAAATTCTTCTTTTAAATTTAGCACAACTTCAAGAATTGTATCAGTTTTACTTTTTTTGGCCATTTTAGATTCCTTGTCTTTTGCAATATTATTTGACTTTTCTTTCTTTATTTTATCTTTTAATTTAGCAGATAAATCATAATTGTGAATTTCAACTGATTCAACATCATAATCTTGCAAAACATGTTTGAACTTAGAGTTTTGGTTTTTCATTCTTTTTCACTTCATTAATAAATAATGAAAAAATTTCAAAATTTACTAAATAGACATTAAAAAACATTAAAATGGAGTTTACCAAATTAATGTTTTTTATTCAATTAAAAGTGTTGTAGTTGTTAATTTAATAAAAAAAATCTATCAGATAATTGATAGATTGTACAATATAAAATATTCTATAAAATTTTCTTATATTCCTTTAATTCATTTTCATTTCATTCAGACACTTGAACTTCACCAATATGTTTTTTATTTAAAATAAACATTGCTAATCTACTTTGACCAATTCCTCCACCAATTGTAAACGGAATTTGATTATTTAAAATGGCATTATGATATTGAGTGCCTATTCTCATATTTTTTTGTTTTAATTGCTCTTGTAGTGAATTTGAATCCACTCTAATTCCCATAGAACTTAGTTCAATAGATTTATTTAATGATGCCGATCATACTAAGATATCTCCATTTAAATTTCAATCATCATATTCTGCTGATCTTGTATCATGAGCCTCTCCACTATTCAAAATTTTACCTATTGAAATTATAAATACTGCTTTATGCATTTTAGTAATTGCATCTTCTCTTTTTTTTGGTGTAAGGTTTGGATACATGTTTTCTAATTCCTGAGAATGAATAATAAAAATTTCACTAGGCAAAAAATTATTATTTAGCTTATATTTTTCATTTATGTATGTTTGAGTTTTATATATACATTTATAAATTTTTTTCACAAAATTTGATAATGTGAAAATTGTTCTATCCTTTTCTGGGATTATTACTTCTCAATCTCATTGATCAACCAATATTGAATGAGTATTATCAGTTGGTTCATTACGTCTAATTGCAATCATATTAGTAACAATACCCTCATATTCCTGAAAATCATATTTTTTTAGCGCAACTCTTTTTCATTTGGCAAGTGATTGGACTATTTCTACATTTTTATTTAATGAATATATTTCAAAATCTACTGGTGGCTCATTTCCACTCAACATATCATTTAATGATTGTTTTGAATCAATAAAAAGTGGAGCAGGAACAAGCAATAAATTCAACTCTTGAGATAATTGAGATTGAAAATAAAGTTTTATATCATTAATTTGACTAAATAATTTTTTGTACATATCATTACCTCTTTTTCAAATGTAATTAATTATTTTTATATGTTTTTTAAAGGTTTTAAATTTAATTGATTTCTAATTTGATTGATTTTATATAATTCTCCTTTTTGAATTGATCCAAATTTATGTTTTTTATAAGTATCGGAAATTAATGTTGGTAGCAGCATAATAGATAAATATATAAATAATAAGATTACAACCATGATTCTACTAATCAATAAATTAGTATATCCTGAATATTCATCGGAATTTAAATTGAACATTAGAAATAAGTTTGCAATTGGTTCCAGAATACCCATAATTAAACATGATGATATTAATAATATTGCAAGTATCGCAAAGGGTTTAAAATATTTAAAGTTATTAGTTTTTACTTTTTTAGTTTTTCTATTTTTTAAACCACCTACAATTGCTAATATGATAAATGAAAATACAAATAATGCTGATCAGTTAGAAATTAAATCACAAAAAGTATATAATCCCCCTACTCCAGTTCCATAATGATAAATTATTTTTCCATTGATATAGTCATTGTCAAATGCTTCTGAAAGATTAAAATTATTACCCAATATATTTGATAAGTCAGTAGAATTAGCAAAGAATACACCTGATGCATCTACTGTATTAATATATACTAAACCACCCAAAATTGATAATATTACATTTAAAGGAATGGCAAGTGACATTATGTATAATAGTCCAACATATCTTTTTTCACCATTAATTTTTGTGACTAACTTAACACTAAAAGGGATTTCACCGTCCTTTATTAAATCTTCAATAAATCTAGGAGATCACAATGCCATACCATTAATAACACTTAGGACACTCACGCCTATTAAAATTTCAAATACAGAAAATAAAGGCAATATATTATGTTTAGAAAACCATTGAACCAAGCCTTGTGGATTACCACCATTACTTCCTAATGACATAGAAACTGCAATAATAAGATAGATGCATGTTGTAATAGATAATCCTACTAAAATAATTGTTGGTATTTTTTTAGGTTCTTTTAGTTCTGATTTTATTCCAGCGGCTGTATAAAATCCATCATAGGCATAAAATATTCCAATACATCCTATAAATAATCCAAAACCAGGAGTTAATGTTTTAAAAGTATGCTCAGCTAATATAGTGTTATTAGGAATAAAACCTACATCATAATTACCAACTATATTTCCATTATTCATAGCAAATATTAAAAATCCCACAACTGCTGCAATTGATAATGGAATAAATTTAACAAATGAAATGATATAGCTATGTATTCCTCCCATTCTTGTAGAAATTCCATTTGCTACAATAAAATATACAGATATACCAATTGATATGGCCATTATTATTGCTCAATCAGCATTTGTGCCAAATCCATTATAAGGGTGTCCTGAATTAATATATAAAGCTGCAACCCCATCTTGAAATGCTTGGATACAATATAGTGGTAAAAAAAAGTATTTTAGTGGAGCAAATATAAAGGTAATAAAATTTTTACATGATTTATATACAATTCGACTATTAAAAGTTTTAGTTCATCCAATAATAGATAAATTATCATTTCTAACACTCGTGATTTCAACTAGCGCCAAAGCCATACATATTACACCAAATGATGCAAATAATCAACAAAATATTGCCATTACTATAGAACCTTGAACACTTGATAATACAGAACCAGATTTAAAAAATATTCCAGATCCAATACATGAACCAATAACAACTAAAATTGCTGTAAAGAAACTTATTTTCTTTTTTGTTGAAGCATTTTTTAGCGAACCTTCCTCAATATTATTCAATTTTTTATTATATTTCATAATTTTTCCCTTCTATGTAATAAAAAGTGGACTTGGTTTTATCCAAATCCACATTAACAAAATCATTAATAAATAAAATTATAATTTATATTTCGAAACTCTAATTTTTTGATTTTTATGGTTGGATAACAAAAATTGTTAAATAAATAATTAGTATTATTATCTAAATTAACATCATCCAAATTAATATTATTAATATCAATTTTTAAAAAATCAATCATACTTATTATTATATTATAAAAATTAAAAATTATTTTTTTTGTATAAATCATGTCTAAATCACAATCATCTAAAAAACCAAATTTTCTATATGAAAAAAAATAAAAACCACATCAATTTATGATATCATTTGTTCATTTCAAAAACCTCCTTTGGAAAGAAAAATATCTTATCTATATATATATATATATAAATTTATAAAATATTTGTAAAAAATTTGTATTTTAGTCTTACAATTATAAATAATGGATAATATTTTAAAGCAAGTAGAGAGAAACATGGGAACAACGTTTTTACAAATTCAGAATTTAAATTTTAAATACAATAAATCAAAAGTTGCATTAAAAAATGTTTCTTTTAGCATTCAAAAAGGTTCATTTCATGGTTTAATTGGGGGAAATGGTGCTGGTAAATCTACTTTAATAAAAATATTAACAAAAGCTTTAGAAAATCAATCAGGTAAAATTTTAGTGAATAATAAAAACTACTTAAATTTAAAAAATA
>CALUPI010000007.1 GCA_944322645.1 uncultured Ureaplasma sp. | reverse complement strand
GTGCAAGATTATTTAAAATCTAGAAATATTTTGCAATCAGTTGGTATTGTAGGTTGTTCATACCATAATCGTTGGATTGAGGATTTTTGAAAACGCATTAAATATGAATGATTTACAATATACCCTATGAATAAAGTAACATTATTTGAGTTGCATTTAAAAATTAAAGAATATATCAATTTTTTTAACAATTATAGGTTATCAAAATTTAGTGGAAGTTGAAATATTCCATTAAAAATTGACAATGAATATAAAATAAATAGTGGGCAATTTATCTAAAACGTTCTATTTAAAAAAATATTTAGCCATTAAAATATAGTTATTAATATCATCTTTTAGTTTGTTAATGTTTTTATATTTTTTAACATTTCCGATTTTTTTTATAAATATAACTTTTATTTTTTTATTATAAAAATTATCACCATAATAATTTAATAAATGAGTTTCTACACTATATTTTGTATTTTTAAAACTTTTAGATTTACCAATAAATGTTATTGAAATATATTGATGATTTTCTAAAATAGTATTAGTTATATAAATACCAGACTTTAAAATAATTTTGTTTTTATCAATTTTAATATTAGCAGTTGGACACTTAAGAACTTTAGAAGCAATTTGATTACCTTTTATTACTCTTGATGTAATAGAATATGGGATTAAGAATTTATTATTTACATCAATAATTTTTCCTGCTTGTAATAAGCTTTTTATTTTTGTTGTTGAACAACTATTGCTTGTTCTTTTTATGATTATTAATTTTATATCATTATTTAAATATTCTTTTAAATAATTAATATTTTGTCTATCATTACCAAAAATAAAATCACTGCCCACAGTTATTTGTTTTGTATTAATGTTATTTAAATATACATCAATAAATTCAAATGCAGTGCAATTTTCTTTTCTTAAATTAAAAACTAAGATATGTTTTGGCTTAAGTGCAATTTTAATGTTTTCTATTTTTTCAGTTAAATTATATATGTATTTACTTTTATGTGGAATATTATGTACAATTAATACAACTAAATTTCCTTTTTCATTTAATAATTTATAATGTCCTTTATGAATACCATCAAAACTACCAATAATAAGGTTATCAATATTAATATTTTTAATTTTGTTGAGATTATGTTTATTTAATGATATTTTCATTTAAATCCTTAATTTCAATTGCATCTTCAATTTTAAAATCACCAATTTTAGTTCTTACTAAATTTGCTAAATTTGCATAGTTATTAATATGTGATCCTAAATCACGACAAAAACTTCTAATATAAAAGCCTTTTGAAACTGATAATTCTATTATTAATTCATTATTTTCATATGATATTATATTATAATTATATAACTGTACAAGTTTGGGTTTAATTTCAAAATCAATATTATTTCTAGCTAATTCATATGCTTTTTTGCCATTAATTTTAATTGCGCTAAATTTTGGCGGAATTTGATAATATTCAATTTTTAAGAAGTGTTCTAATGAATTAATAATATTATTAATAGGTATTTGCTCATACTTATAATTTATAATTACACCTTCTGAGTCTAATGTATTTGTTTCATAATTAAAGTGAATTGTAGCGATATACACCTTATCATCATTAATAATTTTATTTAAAAGTTTAGTACCATTATTATATCCTAATAATAGTAATCCTGATGCAAGTGGATCAAGAGCACCAGAGTGACCAACTTTTTTAATCTTAGTTATAGATTTAAATTTTCTAATTACATCATTAGAAGTTCAATGCTTTGGTTTGTTAATTAATAAAATGTTATTTTTATTCATAATATTATTTTATAATATACATTAATATAATGTATAAATATGAGCAATAAATTTACAAAAATGGAAATTGATGATTCTATAACTGACAAAAACGTAAGTGAGCTAAATTCAAAACCTTTAGAATCAATTTTTTTAAAAAGTTTAAAAAAAATGAAATGATATAAATCAACATTAATTAGATTGTTTTTTATCTATATTTTTCCATTTAATCATAAAAAAAGAGTTAATCAACAATTAGAAATTTTTATTAGATATTTTAATCGTTCATATAACTCAAACTACCATATTGAAAATTTAGATATGACATTTTATAATTTATTTTTAAAGTATGTTAATACAAGAGCAATTAGATGTGCATTTTATTTTTATTGCTTTATCTTTATAATATTAATAATTTTTTCAGTTATTTTTACAACTATTAAATTAAGTTAACAATATTTATCGTTTTCTTATTTTTAATACATTTTATATGGAATTTATTTTCAATATTGCTAGATATATAGTCAACAAAAACAGATTCAGAATAATGATTGATATTTATAATTTTTAATTTTAAATTATAGGCATCAAGATATGTATGTCATTTAATGTCACCAGTTAAAAAAACATCAACATTATTAATTATTTCATTCAACATTGATGAACATGATCCAGCTCCCACCCCAACCTTTTTAATTAATTCATTTTCTTGCTCTTTAATGTATGATATAGGTCGAGTATATTCATTATTTATAATGTTTACTAAGTCTTTTAATAATATTGGCTCCTTAAATTCAAAATAATATATATAATCCATTAATCATTTAGATTCCTTTATTAAATTTGCATTAATGTTAAATGATTGAAATATTTGGTAACTAGTTCCGAATATATATCTATCAAAGCATGTGTGTAAGCAAATATGTAAAATATTATTATTTATTAATTTTTCTTGTAATTTTTTATTTTGAATGTTAATTTTATTATTAGAATCTAATTCATCAACAAGTATTGGATGATGTGTAATTATAACATTGCAATTATTTTTAATAGCATTATCTATAATTTGATCAGTAATATCTAGAGAACAATAAATATTGTTAACTTCATTATCGTTAAAATAATTAGGACCGCAACAATCTCATTCATCTTGATTTTTATAATCATATAATTTATTAAAATATTTAACTAATTCACTTTTTTTCATAGCAATAATTTTTAATTATTTCATATTCTTCTTTTAATTCACGATTAACTATATTATAGTTATATTTTGATAAATAATTATATTTATTTAGTAAATAATTTTTTAATATTAAATTATTATTTTTTAAAATTGGACCAATATATAAATCTACATCATTGATTATATTTGTATCACCAGCTTCAATCATAATTATTTCATAATATATTTTGTTTTCATATACTATTTTTTCATCAATAATTTTATATGAATTATTGGATAATCATTTTCTTAATTTTGGTGAATTATTATTTGATTGTAGAATGTATTTTTTAGGATTAATTGTAGAATTGTTTATTATTTCAATAATATTTTGACTACCCATACCACAAATGGTTATATAATCAACTACATCACCAATATTTAAATTACTTAATCCCTTATTAAGGATGAATTTTATGTTTTTTTCTAATCCTATTTTTTTCACATTGTTTTCACCATTTTTTAATGGTAATACATTACAATCTATATTTATTACATTTTTGCAAATTTTATTTTGAATTAAAAATATGGATAATAATGCATGATCACATCCTACATCAATAACCATATTACACTTATCAATTAGTTTTGCAACTTCTAATAATCTTTTATTCATTAAAACCATTTCCAAAAAAACTTGATAATTTTTTAATTCTAGGCAATTGTTTTAGTTTACGAATTGCTTTTGATTCTATTTGTCTAGCACGTTCTCTAGTAAAATTACATTCATTTCCAATTTCTTCAAGAGTCATTGCCTTACGATAAGGTGGTAATCCAAATCTCATTCTTATAATTTCCTCTTCTTTTTCACTAAGTACTTTACTAAAAATTTCATCAATTTGTTCTAATAATAATTCATTTTCAGAATGTTCCTCTGGTGAAATAACATCATTATCTTGAACAAAATCTACAAATTGTGATTCTTCATCATGACCAATAGGTTTATCAAGTGACACTGGATCAATATTTATTTTTTTAATATAACTTATTTTTTTAGGAGTAAGTCCTGCTTTTGCACCACCCATTTCTTCACATAATTCTTCAATAGTTGGATCTCTTCCTAATTCTTGTACTAATTTTCTTTCAAACTTAATTAGTTTATTAATAGTTTCTACCATATGAACAGGAATTCTAATTATTCTAGCCTGATCTGCAATTGCTCTTGTTATTGCTTGACGAATTCATCATGTTGCATATGTACTAAATTTATTTTTTAAATTATAGTCATATTTACTAATAGCTTTTAACAATCCTTGACTTCCTTCTTGTATCAAATCTTCTAATTCTAATCCTCTATTCAAATATTTTTTAGCAATAGATATCACTAGTCTTAAATTAGATGTAAAAAATTGATTTATTGCATATTCTTTTTGTTCTTGATCTCCTTCTATTAAAAGCTTACCTAGTTCTAATTCTTCTGTGTTACTTAACATTTTAGAATCACCTAATGTTCCTAAAAATGCTTTTACAGCATCATCAACATAATCATTTTGAAAACCTATTTTATTAGTAAATTTATCAGAATCATTTATGCCATAGTTTTCTTTTAGTTTTTGTACATATTTGGGATCTAATTCTAAATTTTCACTTTCTTTTATTTCTATTCCATTTTCATCAATAGTTTGAAATATTTCTTGCATTTCATCATCAGTTAGTGAAAAGTGTTGAAAAGCAGATTCAATTTCAGATTGATAAATAATATTTTTACCTTTTTTAGATTTAGCATGATGAATAAGAGTATCTAAAAGATCGTTAGGAGTTTTTAATAAAATATTATTTTTACCAGCTGACTCTAAAATTAAATGTTGATCAAAAGTATTGCTTAAATCATCATTAAATGAAAGATTACTAACTTTATTAATGTCTAAATTTGCCTTTTTATTACTATTTTCATTTGATGATTTATTTGCGCCCAAAATAATTGAAGTTTTCTTCTTTTTTTGTGTAGTTGTGTTTTCGTTATTTATATTTTCTTGTTTATTTATATTTTTCTTTTTTATTATTTCAGAATCATTATGTTTTACAACTTTTGTGGTTCTTGTACGTGTTTTTGTAATTGATCTTGGACTATTATTTTCTAAATTCTTCATCATTAATCTCCTATTTAATAATTAAATTAATTTTTGGAATATTATCTATGTTTGGATTAGATAAAAATTCAAGATTATCATAAAATTCATTAACTAAATTTTTATCTATTGGAGTGTTACTATAAAGAGTAGCAATTTCATCTCCTATATTTATATAATCATTATTTTCAACATTAAGAATTATTCCTGCATTATAATCAATTTCATCTTCTTTTTTTATTCTACCTGCACTAATTTTAGTGATATATAACCTATTTTTTTAGTAGATTTAAAATTTATATATCCATTATGTTTACTTTTAATTTTTGTTGAAAAATTATAATTTCAATAATTATGATGTTTTAGTTTATCTCATGAACCATTATTTGCTTTTACAAAATTAATAAATCTATTATATGCATCCTTTGAATAAATTGCATCATCAATTATTTTAAAAGCATCTTGCTTGTTATTACATTGTTTAGTTTCTATTAGAATTTCAGACAATATATCATAAATTAAATTTTTAAGGTGTTTAGATTCAAAATTACCATTTAAAAATTCTAAACTTTCTTTAATTTCTATGGCATTACCAATATTTTTTCCTAATGGAGAGTTCATATTAGTGATAAAACAAATTAATTTACGATTAAATTTTTTAGCTAAATATTGCATTATTCTTGCTAATTCTTTAGCAGTTGACATATCTTTACAAAAAGCGCCTGTACCAACTTTAATATCTAAAAAAATATAATCAGTTTCAAAACAAAATTTTTTACATAGGATACTACTAGCAATTAATGGTAATGAATCTACACTTCCAGTTACATCACGTAAATGATAAAGTTTTTTATCAATATGTGCAAAGTTATTAGATTGTAAATAAATGGTAAAATGGTGTGAATTTAAAAAATCCTGATAATTATTTTCATCAAATTTCATTCTAACATTAATTGATTCTAATTTATCTATAGTACCACCAGTAAAATTAAGTCCACGCCCAGATAATTTCATTATGTCATATCCTAATGATGCCAAAATAGGACTAATTATTAACGTAATTTTATCTCCCACACCACCAGAGCTATGTTTATCAATTAATAACTTTAGCTTATTATTTGCTTTAGGTTTGATAATCTTGCATGTATTTAACATTGCTTTAGTTAAATAGTAGGTTTCTTCATCTGAACATCCATTGATTCTAATTGCCATTAATAAAGCAGATGCTTGATAATCGGGAATTAGATCTTGATTAAAATTATCAATAAAAAATTTATATTCTTTTTCATTTAATGCTTGATTATTTTTTTTCTTTTCAATTAAATCTAGTATATTCATATTTAACATTTATATAGTTATTATTTTATAATATTTTTATTTTTTAAAAAAGATAAACCTGCTTATTTCTAAGCAGGTAAGTATTGATTTTTATATTAAATGATTTAATATATAATAAACAATTTTGTAATATTAAGCAAGAATATTACATATATAATTTTATAACATTTTTTTAAATTTATAAATTAATAATATCTTCTCATTTATCATAATTAGCAATGTATGCACTATCTATAAAGTTTATTAATCTATAATCATAAACGTTTACACTTCCAATTTTAACAAACATATTATTATATGCTGACTCTTTAAGTGTGTCTGAATTCATTGCTAATTTTACAATGCAATTGAAGAATGTTATTGGATTTAATCCAAGTTCTCCCCCATTATCAGACGTATTGAACTGTTTATCTTTGGTTAATAAATTTTGTACATCTTGATAGTTAAATTGAGTGATAATGTATTGGTTTTTAATTGCATTTTGAGCACTATCAGTATCAAATAAAGTAGATTTATTATTGTTTCATAATGGCATACCTTCCATTCTAACAAAACAATTATCTGGTATTTGATTAGGATCTTGTAATAATTTAATAATTTCATTTGTTAATTCTACTGCCTTATTGTTGTTACTTGAAACACCTTGTAAAATATTATCAATTTTATCTTTAGTTTCTTGACTAATTGGTAATCCAGGATCTAATAAATTGTTATAATAAAAATTCTTTAAATCACTAACAACAGACAATTTTGTAGTAACATATTTTATTATATCTTCACGAGAACCAAATTGATATAATGAGCCTAGATATGAAATCTGACTATTATCACTTATTGGCGCATTAGTATATATTGAATTTTCAAATGCTTCATTACCAATTTCATTTGTTGTCCCTAATGAACTAGATCTATAAAATTGAAATCCAACAAAACCGGCACTTACAGTATTATTACTTGAAAGTGTTGGAGAAGTATATCAATAATTTGCATTTTCTGAATATTGTAAATTTTGTGGATTATCAACATAATAATTTGGAGCACCAAATCATGAATATGGATTAATTTTTGTTAAATATAAAGGGCTTCCACTAAATAATGAATCTGATTGTGCTTTTTGTTGAACTGCAGATATTGAAGAAATTTCAGAGCTATCATTAGTTAAACCAAAAGCATTATTATTTTTTATAGATGATTGATTTATTCAAGCAACAACAGCCTTACCATTATTTTGTGTTGCATCACTAAGGAATTTTATCAAATTAGAAAAACTAAAAGTATCAGTGGTAGCATCATAATCTAGTAAATATTCAAGCGTAATCAAGAATTTATAGTAATCAGAAACACTAGATGGATTTTCATATGTAGTAATATTAGAATTTAAACTTGAACTAAAATTGTATTGAGAAGAATTTCATGAGTTATTTCAAATTTGCGTTGCAATTGTATTAATATTGTCAATTGACGATCAATCTCCATCAGAATATAAATTTGTTAGGCTAGTAAAGTTGCTTAAAATATACATTTGATTAATTGAATTTTGTAATTGTTGTTTTATTCATGAAGATGTGCCTTCAACTTGACCTTCTTCAAATGATAATGTATTTGTGCTAAAATCATAAAATTGCCCATTTTGAGTTCTTTTTCTAGATTGTGTGCTAAATCCAGCTTGTGTAGTCAAATAATTTTGCATATAAAAATTTTGAGCTATTGCATTTAAATTTGATGCATCATTATTTGCTTGGATTGCATTGTTGATATAGTCATCATTTGTAAAAACAACAACCGGTGTAGAAATATATTTTTTTGTATTATTAATTTGCAAATTTATTGAATTAATATATTGTGCAATTGATGATTCATATAAATTTTTAGAAAATGTAACAAAATCATTTGAATTTTGTACAGTTGAAATAGGTTTAGAATCTGCAGAAATTATAGGAGTAGTTTTTGCATTAAATGCAAAAGAATTATAATTATTAGTATTAATAATAGTATTTGCAGTAATGTTTGTTAATAAATAATTTATTAAATTTACTAAAGAATCAAAATTTCCAGTTAAATTATTACGTGTATATGACATCACCCCTGCAATTCCATATTTCTTTCAATCTTCTGGATTTTTAATTTCAGAGTATGAAGATGAATTTGAATAAATTTTTTCTTTTAAACTATTTGATGTAGAAAGCACTGATTCAGCTTTGACTAACAATAATGATGAATTAATTAAGTTGTATAATTCTGTATTATCAACTGAAAGTAAATTATCAATATATCTTTGACTTGTATTTTCATTAAAACCAAATTTATTACCAGATTTAAATGTTTTTTTATCTAAATAAGCAGTATTATTAACAACAGATGCTCCAAATAAATTATTTGTAGTGTAATCATTAGATTGAATAAATTTAGTTAGATATTTAAAAATTAATGTCTCAAAATTATCTGTTAAATAGGTTTTTAGAGATGTTTTTAAATCATAATTTGTAGTATGATTTACTAGATCAGTTGCATATCTATACATAAAGGTATTTCTAATTTCATTACATACCTTTTTGTATTGTTCAATACTTATTGATGTTCCAGAACTATTTGCAGCCGCTTCTTTCATCTTTGAAATTCTATCTATGCTTATCAAATGAACACCAAAACTATTTCTATTCAATATAAAATTACCAATTCCTGAAGAATCTGTAAAATTTAAATTATCTTTAATACCAACTGCATTTTCATATTCACCTAAAAACACAGATGTTTGTGTGCCTGAATATGGATTATTATAAGTAACATCATATGGAAAACCAAATGCACCATTTGTGCCAATTTGACCATTTTCATACACTAAAAAATTTTTCATTATTGAATCAGTCACTAATGAATCTGATGTAATTGTAGATATGTTTGAATCAGTGATACCAAAAACTGAATTATTAAATTTATATAAAGCAGCAGAAGCAAATGGAACAGATATTTCTCCACTAAATAATTTATCAAATTCTATTGTCATTGTTGTTGATGAATCTTCAGTATAATCAACAGGAAGATTGATTAGCCCAGTTTCCTTATCTATATATTTACCATTTTTTAAATCATTCATTAACAAATTGAATTTATCAGTTGTTGTTAAAATTGTTGCATTTTTAGATACAGGTGTAAATCATTGAAAATTATATGATCCTTCAGTACCAATATTTTCAGTACCAAAATAATTTGTTGAAAATAAATTACTTGTATCAGGATTAGCTGCATTTTTTCATAATGACATTGAAATTGGTAATGGTAATTTATTAAAAACTCATTCATCCATTAAAAATTCTAAAAAGTTTGCAATACCAAAATCTAAAGATGTTCTTGAGTTGCTATCAATAGCATATGCACTAAATAAAAAATTATTTTTATTTCCTGCACCACCAACTCCATTGATGTTATTTGGATCTTCCACTAATTTTTTAGAATTTTTGTCAACTTTTGTATATTCATCACCATTTTTAATTACTAAATAATCATTATTGAAAATTGTTTCAATAAATTTGTCTTTAATTTTTTCATAAATTTTACTTAATATATAATCCTCTTTAGTTCCACCAACTGGATCTAAAACTTCTTTTTGAAAATATACTTCTCAATTTGATCCTTTATTGTTTTTGTAATCATCATAGGTATCATCATATGTAGTTTGAGCTTCATCAACTCATCTATTATATTGTGCTGTTAATGTACTATTAGATATTGTTGAATATCAACTTTCTAATAATTTATTAACATATGTTTTTACTAAACTATTTCTACCTTCAGTTGAAGAAAGAGAACCTAGTGCTAATGGAGATAAATCATCTTGATGCATTGATGTAAATGAGGTTGCATGCGCACTTGGGTTATATATTGAAGATGATGAGGAAGAACTACATGATGTCAATGCAATAGGAAGAGCTATAGAAAGTGCAAGCATTCCTACTAAAGTTATTGATGAATATTTTATAATTTTTTTATTTTTAAATTTCATTCGCTTAAAATCCTTATAAACTAAATTAATATTAATGTATATTTAATTATAATATAATGTAATTATTATTGTATTAAAAATGAATTTTTTATAATTAAGGATATATTATGAATATAATGAAATTAGAAAATTTATCTGTAGAAATTGCTGGTAATTTAATTTTAAAAAATATTGATTTTACAATTAACAAAGGTGACGTAATTGCGATATTAGGTCCAAATGGACATGGTAAAAGCACTTTATTAAAAACAATATTAAAACATTTTGATACAAATATAATATCAGGCTCAATTTATATAAATGATATTGATGTAACAGATGCAACTACAGATGTTATTGCTAATTATGGAGTTTATTTTGCAAGTCAACATCCTATTGAAATTCCAGGATTAAAAACTATAGAGTTACTTAGAAATGAATTGGAAATAAAATCGAAAAAAATATCAATAATTGATTTATATAAAAGTGTAAATAAAAAAATGGACAATTTAAATTTAAAACAAGAATTATTGGAAAGATCAATTAATGAAAATTTTAGTGGTGGAGAAAGAAAAAAAACAGAAATTTTACAACTTCAATTAATTAATCCTGATTTTATATTTTTAGATGAAATAGATTCTGGATTAGATATTGATGCAATTAATAATATTTCAAAAGTATTATTATCAGAGAAAGAACAAAATAAGGCAATTATTTTTATTACTCATAATAAAACATTATTAAATTGTCTAAAACCTAACAAAGTGGTAGTAATAATGGATGGTAAAATTATAAAAACAGGAGATATAAATTTAGCAAATGAAATTTTTAAATTTGGTTATGAACAAATTGCAAAGGAATATGATATTGATTTGTCTAAGAATGAAGATATAAAATTTTTAAAAAATACAATTAAAGAACATAAATGCAATGGAAAATAGAATAATAAAAATTGTTGAATCTAATGAAAATATTAGTATAAAAGTCGATGAAAACTTGACGAACAATTTTTTGTATTTAATAGATGCAAAAAATGATTTAAATTTTGATATTAATTTAACTTTAACTAATAATTCATCATTGTATCTAAATATAATTACATTTAGTTATAATGATTCTAAAGTTAATATTAATGTTAACACAATATCTAAAGATGATAATATACATATAGTAATAAATAATCACAATTTTGGTTTTGATAATTCATTAATAAATGTTGCAATAAAATCTACAATCATAAATAATGCAAAAAATAATCATGTATATCAAAATATTTTAGGTTTTTTAATGTCAGAATCTACGACCATAAAAGGACAACCAATTTTAGAAATTCAAACTGAACAAGTTATTGCAAAGCATTCATTAAAAATTGGATCTTTAGATAAAGATGAAGTATTTTATCTTCAAACAAAAGGGTTTTCAGTAAATTTAGCTAAAAAAATTTTAATTGATTCATTGATAAAAAAAATCTTATGTGAGTTTCCTGAAGTTACACACTTAATTAATGATATTATTAAAAAGAGGTTTTAAAATGCTAGATTTAAAAAAACAATTTCCTTGATTTTCAAATAATCCAGATTATGTTTATATGGATAGTGGTGCAACTACACTTAAACCAAAGTGTGTTATTGATTCAATAGTAAATTATTATGAAAAATGAGGTACCAATCCTCACAATACTGATTCATCTTTTACTAATCATGCACATAATTTAGTAGAAAATACTAGAATTAAGTTAGCAAATCTAATAAATGCTAAAAAAGATGAAATTATTTTTAATTCAGGTGCTACTGAAGGATTAAATATGATTGCTAATAGTATTTGTGAAGATTTAATTCCTGGAGATGAAATTATATTAACATATGGTGAACATGCATCTAACATTTTACCATGAATGCAAAATGCACAAAAAAAAGGACTAATTATTAAATATGTTGGTGATAAAAATAGATTACCAACACCTAATGATTATTATTCAATATTATCACCTAGAACAAGGGTTGTAAGTTTTGCATCTGGATTTAATCTAACTGGTGACAGATTAGATGAAACCCAAATTTCAAATATTGTAAAAAAATATAATGACAATATTTTTGTTGTTGTTGATGCCACTCAATCCATTCAACATAGAAAAATAGATGTAAAATTATCGAATGTTGATTATTTAGTGTGTAGTGCACATAAAATGTTTGGTCCAACAGGTGTTGGAATGGTTTATATAAAAGAATCATTAATTTCTCAAACATTGCCAATTAGATATGGTGGTGGAATGAATTTTTCTATAGATTTACAGTCATACCAATTGATGGAAGGATATATGAAATTTGAAGGTGGCACTCAAAATGTGGCTGGAATTATTGGTTGAGGAGCAGCAATTGATTTCTTAAATAATATAGGTTATCAAAATATTCGTTCACATGAAATTGAGTTATCCAATTATGCACACAAACTTTTATCAACAATTCCAAATATTATAATATATAATGAAGGTAATGATTCACCAACAATCGCATTTAATTATAAAGATGTTTTTTGTCAGGACTTAGCTTCATATTTAGGCAAGAAAAATATTATTGTGAGATCTGGTTTATCATGTGCAAAGTTATTTTGTAATATTATTGATACAAAAGCATTGATAAGATGTTCTCTTTATATTTATAATACAAAAGAAGATATTGATAAATTGTATCAAGCACTTTCAGAATTCAAAAAAGGAGATGAAATAGATGTCATTTTCTAAAGACCCAAATATTTTAAGATCAATTATTTTGCATCACTATGAAAATCCGTCTCAAAAAATTGAAAATATAGATTCTATAACATTTCATAATAGTTTTCAAAATAAATCATCAACCTGTATTGATGACATTACTGTTTATATAAATGTAGAAAATCAAGTTATAACAAATATTAATTTTAGTGGTCTAGGATGTGCAATTTCTACTGCTTCAACAAATATTATGGCTTTATATTTAGTCGGTAAGGATATTGATACAGCTAATAAAATTATTAACAATTATATCAATATGACAATGGGACAAGATTATAATGAAGAATTATTAGATGAATTAGTTGCATTTTATAATGTTCATAATCAATCTAATAGAATTAAATGTGCACAAATAGGTATAAACGCTATAAAGGAATGCTTAAAAAAATTTAATAATGAAAAATAAAGATTATAAATATGGTTTTAATGATGAAAATTTAAATTATCAAAAATTTGATAAGGGTTTAAACATTGATACTATTAAGAAAATTTCCCTATTAAAAAATGAAAATTCATTTCTTAAAGAATTTAGAGAGAAATCATATCAAGAATTTTTAAAAATTCAAAATCCTAATTGAGGTCCTAATTTAAATTTTATTAACTTTGATGATTATATTTATTATGCAAGTGCCACTAATAAAAATGCTACTAATTGAGATGAAGTTCCTGAAAAAATAAAACAAACATTTAATAAATTAGGAATACAAGAAAGTGAAGCCAAATATTTAAATGGAGTTGCTACACAATATGATTCAGAAATGGTCTATCATTCACTTTTAGAAGAATTAAAAGAAAAAAATGTAATTTTTACCGATCCAAATACTGCTGCTAAAGAATATCCTGAAATTTTTCAAAAATATTTTGGAAAATTAGTACCACCAAATGATAATAAATATGCCGCTTTAAATTCTGCAGTATTTTCTGGTGGTACATTTATATATGTTCCCAAAAATACTCATATTCAAAAGCCACTACAATCATATTTTAGAATTAACTCAAAGAATGCTGGACAATTTGAAAGAACCTTAATTATTGTTGATGAAAATTCATCTGTACATTATATAGAAGGATGCACAGCCCCTATTTATGATGAAAATAATCTACATGCTGCAGTTGTAGAAGTTTTTGTAGAAAAAAACTCTCATTGCAGATACACAACAATTCAAAATTGGTCAGACAATGTATTAAATTTGGTTACTAAAAGAGCAATTTGTAAAGAAAATGCAAGCATGTCATGAATAGATGGTAATATTGGTTCAAAATTAAATATGAAGTACCCGTGCACTATACTACAAGGTGACAATTCTTCATCTGAATGTATTTCTGTTGCTATTGCACAAGAAAATGTAATTCAAGATGCTGGTGCTAAAATGATTCACATTGGTAAAAATACAAAATCAAAAATTATATCAAAAGGAATAGCTAAAGGCACAGGTAATAATACTTATAGAGGATTAGTAAAAATAAATAAAAATGCTAAAAATTCAATTGCCCAAGTACAATGTGATACATTGTTATTTGGAGATAAAAGCAGATCTGATGCTTACCCAATTGAAATATTACAAAATAATTCATCAACAATTACCCATGAAGCAACAATAAGTAAAATTTCTAATGAACAATTATTTTATTTAATGTCTAAAGGTTTAAGTAAACAAAAAGCAGAATCATTAATTATAATGGGTTTTATAAGTGAATTTAGTGATGAGTTACCAATGGAATATGCTGTTGAATTAAATCAATTATTAAAATTAGAAATATAAGAGGATCAATTATGATTAAAAATGAAAAAATAATAACAAGAAATGAAAATTTTGCTGATTGATTTACATCAATTATTAATAATGCAAAATTAATTCAATATGTAGATATTAAAGGGTTTATGATTTTTCAACCTTATGGCTGAAATATATGAGAAAATATTAAAAATATTCTAGACAAGAAATTTGCTCTATTAGATATCAAAAATATGTATGTACCTTTATTAATTCCTATTAGTGAATTTGAAAAAGAAAAGGAACATGTAGAAGGTTTTGCTCCTGAATTATACATGGTTACCACTATTGGTCAAAAAAAACTAGAAGATCCGCTTGCGATTAGACCAACAAGTGAAATTATGTTTTGTAAATATTTTAAAAATGTTATTAATAGTTATAAAGATTTACCAATTAAGGTTAATCAATGAACAAGTGTTTTAAGAGCAGAAAAAAATACTCGTCCATTTTTGCGTAACAGTGAATTTCATTGACACGAAACACATTGTAGTTTTGAAACTTTTGATGAAGCAAATAATTTTGCATTAACCTTTTTAGATTTATATGCAGATTTTTGTGAACAGGAATTATGCATTCCAGTTATTAAAGGAAGAAAAACTGAAGGTGAAAAATTTGCTGGTGCAGACATTTCATATACAATTGAATCAATGATGCAAGATGGTCAAGCACTTCAAAGTGCTACATCACATATGTTAGGGCAAGAATTTTGTAAATCATATCAAATACAATATCAATCTAAAAACAATACATTAGAGTACCCTTTTAATACTAGTCATGGATTAACAACAAGAATAATTGGTGCTGTAATTATGGTGCATGGAGATGATAATGGTTTAGTATTACCTCCATCAATAGCTCCAATTCAAATCAAAATTTTGCCATTATTTGTAGAAAAAAATCCTGAAGTCAAAAATAAGTGTGAAGAAATTAAGAATAATTTAAAGCAAAAATATCGTGTAGAAATTGATTATAGGGGTAAAAACTTTGGATATATGCAATCTGAATGTGAAATTCAAGGAATCCCTATTTCTATTGTAATTGGCCCAAATGATTTAAATAAGAACTGCGTAACACTAATTAGACGTGATAATTTTGAGAAAAAAATTGTAAATTTAGATGAATTAGAATCTGAAATTGATAATCAATTAAGTTTATTAAAAAAATCTTTATATGAAAAAGCAGCTAAACGTTTAAATTCTTCAATTATTGATGTTAGTAGTATTAAGGATATGTCAAATGTTTTAGATGATAAGAAATGGGCTAGAGCTTACTTTAATGGTACTATTGAAGATGAAAAAAAGATTAAAGAACTTACCGGTGCAACTCCAAGATGTATTATTACAAACTCAAATATTGGAAAATGTATAATTACAGGTAATAATACTTCTCAATTAGTAATATTTGCACGTGCTTATTAAAAAAAATTAAAAAATCTTCATTATTTATTAATGGAGGTTTTTTTATGTATTTTGTGAATAAATTATTTGAAGACAATATTAGTTATTATGTTAAATTAGATAGTAAAAATAATAGTTATATAGATTTTTCATATTTTGAAAATACTCTTAAACTAGACATAAATCTATTTTTAAAAGGGAATTATAATTTACCACATAATCATTTTTATTTAAATATTATATCTAATTTAGGAAATATAGATCTTTTAAGCTTAAATTTAATAGAAACGAATAATTATATTTATCATTATAATGTGATTTGTAACATTAATTTAAATGAAACAATATATAAAGATAAAGATATATTTTTGCAATCCTTATTTTTTGATTGTTATCTAAATATAGATTATGAAATAATTCAAGATTTAGATATTGATTTACAAGAATTTATTGAAGATGTTAATAAAATTAGTTATAAAGGAAATATTGAATTTTCAAATTATTTTCCAATTGTAAAATTATCAGAATATTATATAAATTCAAAATATAAATCTAACTATAGGTTTCTTAATAATATTCCAAATGATTTTTTTACATGAAATAATAATAATCAAATTGTGTATCCAACATTATGATTTAATCGTTATATAGAAAATTATAATGATGATTTTCAAGTTATAAATCCTATTTACTATTCTAATCTGGGAAATGGAAAAATTAGTGATTATGTGACAGATCTAAATTTAGAAATAGATTATTATATTAATAATAATGATAAAAAAACATTAAAAATTAATAATAATTATTTAAATAATAATTATATGGGAAATGGTTTATTTTTAGGAATATCTACAATTTATGATTTTGAGCAAAATGAAATAAGACAAGTGTATAGTGATGGAATAAATGGAATTTATTTTCCTATAAAATCTAATGGAGAGATCAATATATCTTTTAAATATAAAAATATAAAGTATAGTGACTCAATTCCATTTTCATATAATATTAATTTTTTTTCTAATTCTAATTCTAAGTTAAGTTTTAAAATTGAAGCATTAAATAATACTGATGGTTATTGAAATAAAATAGGTGCATAATATGTCAAAGAAAAAGGTTACTGCCCTATTATTATCATTAGTATTATTAAGTTCAATAACTATTGGAATAATAGGATATTTTTTTTCTAAATCTATAATTAGTAAAAACAAAAATCAAAATGAATTAGATATTAATGTTAGTGATGATAATATAGTAGATATTCACCAAAAAATTAATAAATTTGATCTGGCTAAAAATACATTATCATTAGTTGAATATATTAATAATGGTTTAATTAAATTTGATAAAAATATTATTGAAAATAATTTATATAGTTTTATATCTGAAAATATCTTTGATTATTATAAAAATATAGATAGGAATTTAATTAACATATCAATTTATTATCAAATCAA
The DNA here is from genome assembly GCA_944322645.1 of uncultured Ureaplasma sp. GTDB lineage: Bacteria > Bacillota_I > Bacilli_A > Mycoplasmatales > Mycoplasmoidaceae > Ureaplasma. The sequence goes on along the minus strand of CALUPI010000007.1, from coordinate 8,888 downwards.
TTATAATAAACTTAATATTATTGCATATTGAAAAATTCAATACAATGTCAATAATAATGAATTTTACAAAGAATATAATGATAAATTTACATTAAAAATTGATAGAAAGAATTAACTATGGAAAAACAAGATATAATTCTAGTTATACAAAAAGTAGCTAAAGAAAACAAAATTAATTTAGACATTAATAATTTGAATATTGGTCTAAAAGAAGTAGGTATAGATTCATTAGCAATGATGAATTTAATTTTTAAAATTGAATCTGAATTAAAAGTTCAATTACCAGATGATGTTTTAGTAAAAATTAAAAATTTAAATGAATTGATTTCCGCATTTAATAATGAAATAAATAAAAAATAATTAGTATATTAATATATAATTTATTTATTATAGGGGTGTAGTTCAATGGTAGAACTGCGGTCTTCAAAACCGCCTGTTATGGGTTCGAGTCCTGTCACCCCTGCCATTTTAAAATTATAAAAACTCTTTGAGTTTTTATTTTTGTTATAGAGGTGTAGTTTAATGGTAAAACCGTGGTCTCCAAAACCACATTTATGGGTTCAATTCCTATCACCTCTGCCACATATGTTTTGCAAAGTAAAAACGATTGGTGCAAATCCAATCCAAAACTAAAAGGAATTATAATATATGAAACTGAATGGATTAATTGGAAATATTGTTGCCAAGAGAATGGCAAAAAAAATAAAAACTGCAACAATTACTGAAGATGATATTCGTGATTTACTTAGAGAAATAAGAATTGCACTATTAGATTCAGATGTTAATTTGTTAGTTGTTAAAAATTTTATTAGTAATATCAAAACTAAAGTAGTAGGTCAAATTATTGATCAAAATGAAAAACCCTCAGATTTTGTTCTAAGAGTAATTAAGGAAGAACTAATTGATATTTTTGGTAAGGAACATAAAGAAATAAACATTAATAAAAAGCAACCAAGAATAATGTTAGTTGGATTACAAGGTTCAGGTAAAACTACAACAGCGACAAAATTAGCTAATTTTTATAAAAATAAACATAATAAAAAACCAATACTAATTGCTGCTGATATTTATAGACCTGCAGCCATTGATCAATTAAGAGATTTATCAAAAGATATAAATGTTGATTTTTATGAAAATGGTGTTGACAAGAAAGCTTATGAAATAGTAAATGAAGGTCTTGATGTAGCTAGTAAAAATGGAAATGATTTTGTTATAGTCGATACTGCTGGACGTTTACAAACCAATGTTGAATTGATGGAAGAACTAGTAGAAATCAAAAAAATTTATAATCCAGATGAAATTTTATTGGTTGTTGATGCAATGGCAGGACAAGATATAATCAATGTAGCACAAGAATTTAATAAATATTTAAAATTAACAGGATTGATTATAACTAAGTTAGATTCTGATGCACGTGCAGGTGCAACATTATCACTAACATCATTAATAAAAGTTCCAATTAAATTTACTGGTATTGGTGAAAAAATTGGTTCATTAGATATTTTCTATCCTGATAGAATGGCGGATAGAATTTTAGGTTTGGGTGACATAATGACATTAGCAGAAAAAGCTGCTGATGTTTATGATGAAAAGCAAGCAAGAAATGCCATGCAAAGAATGCTATCTGGAAAAATGGATTTAGAAGATTTATTAAAACAAATGGAACAATTAAATAAAATGGGGTCATTATCAGGTTTGATGAAAATGATGCCAACAAAATTAAATGATAAAATTAGTGAAAATAAAGTTAATGAAATGGAAGAAAAAATGAAAGTATGAAAAATACTTTTATCATCAATGACATTAAAAGAAAGAAGAAATCCTAAATTATTTAAAAAGTTCCCAAGTCGAAAACTTAGAGTTGTAAAAGGTTCTGGTAGAAATATGGATGAACTTAATAAACTTTTAAAACAATGAGAAACTGCTAGAGATAAAATGGCTGAAGCAGGAAAAATGTTACAGTCTGGAAAGAATCCATTTGGAAAAAATGGATTTAATATGTTTTAAAATGTATGCTGTTAAGTATTTTTACTTGACAGATATTTTTTTATTTATATAATAATATATGTATATATAATTAAAGGAGAATTTTACATTGGTAAAAATTAGATTACTACGTATGGGGCGTCACAAATCTCCATATTATCGTATTGTTGTAGCTGATTCTAAAGCAAAAGCAAATGGTGCATATATTGAATTGTTAGGTACTTATAATCCTTTAAATAATTCAATTTCATTAAATAATGAAGCTATTGCAAAATGATTAAAGAATGGTGCTCAGCCAACTGATACTGTTAAATCATTCTTAAAAAAAGCTGGAATTTGATCATCATTTATGAATGGGAAAGAAATACCTATAGGTGAAAAAATAGAACCTAAAAAATCAGAAAAAAAAGTTGTTTCTAGTAAAAAAGAAAAATCAACAGATATTCCTGAAGATCAAAAACATACTATAGTTACACTTGCTGAATTTGATGATTATAACTATGATCAACGTCGTAAAGATTGACATAGAAAAGCGGGTCATAATGATCAACAAGTTGTTTGTTCAGTTTGTAAAGATGATGACAACTGAGCAACAATTCAATTAGAAAATGGTAAACACATTTGTTATTTTTGTTGAATTAAAAAACCTGAAAAAAAGTAATAAAACGTGTCATTGTTAAAAATTAGTTTTGTTAGTTTATTTCCAGAAATGTTTAATGGTTTTTTAAATTCATCAATTATTAAAAAGGCTATTGAAAATAATCTTATTGAGTTTGAAATTGTTAATTTTAGAAAATTTTCATTAGATAAACATCATAAGGTAGATGATTATCAATATGGTGGTGGAGCGGGAATGGTATTAACGCTTCAACCAATAGTTGATTGTATTAAGGCAATAAGAACTAATAATTCAATAGTAATTCTTACAACCCCAAAAGGTAAGTTGTTTAATCAAACATTAGCATTAGAAATTTCTAAAACTTATAATCATATTATTTTAATTTCTGGTCATTATGAAGGATTTGATGAAAGAATTAAAAATTATATTGATTTAGAAATTAGCATTGGTGATTTTATTTTAACAGGAGGAGAATTACCATCAATGGTAATTGCAGATTCTATTAGTAGACTAATTAAAGGTGTTATTAATCAAGAAAGTCTTCAATCTGAATCTTTTAACAATTATTTGTTAGATTATCCAATATATACTAAGCCAGTAAATTTTGATAGTTATGAAGTGCCTAAAGTATTATTATCTGGTAATCATAATGAAATTAATAAATTTCGCTTAGATAAACAAATAGAAATAACAAAACTAAATAGACCAGATCTATATAAAAAATATATTAAATGAAACAAAGGAGAATAATAATGGCTCAATTAAAAATTAATAAAGGTGAAATTCTTAAAAATGTTCAAGAAACTCAATTAAAAAAGGATATTCCTAATTTTGGTTCAGGTGATACAATTGTAGTGTGAAATAAAATTGTTGAAGGAAAGAAAACTAGAATTCAAAAATTTGAAGGAATGGTATTACGTAGAAAGGGTTCTGGTTCAAGTGAAACTGTAATTGTACGTAAAGAATCAAATGGTGTTTGAGTAGAATTAGGTTTTGACATTCATAGTCCATTAGTTGAAAAAATTGAAGTAAAAAGATATGGACGTACACGTAGAGCTTATATTTCATATATGAGACAACGTTCTGGTAAGTCAGCAAGACTAAAAGAAGTTTTTAAAAAATAATAAATAAAGAAGCAATAAACGTATCCCCTATTAGTGGACAACACTAATGGAGGATATTTTTTTATGAACAAGATTGATATTAGATTTTTTAAGTATAAATTATGTTTAAGGTTCATTGCTGGTGAATCTTTTAAAAAAATTATGTAATGAATTAGTTGATTATGGAATTCTTGATGAATCATTAAGATATAAAGGACAACCATTCTACAATTCTTTTAATGTGCTTTATAATTTTTATATAAGCTATAAAAGGAATGGAATCTATTCATTAATTGATTCCAGAGGAAGGAAACCATCTATGCCTAAAAAAGGATCAACTAAAAGGGAATGAGAAGAAAAAAGAAAAAAAGAGAGAAAAGAAATTCTTGAAAACCTAACTAAAGATAGCTATTAGAAGTTATTGAAATCCAACAAGAAATTTTGAACAAGAAAATCCCTAAAGAAGAAATCTATAAAATCATAAAATAGAAGAAATCAAATGAATAAAATCTATACCAATTAGAGAGTTATGTAAAATTTTAGATTTATCTAAATCATATTTTATATTCTTGATTTTAATATATCTAGAATAGACTCAAGATATAGAAAAGATAAAAATAAAATAAAAGATTTTATAAAAACAATTTATTTCTTAAATAAAACAAATTATGGGACAAGAAGGATTCAGGCTATTTTGCAAACAAAATACAACATTTCGATTTCCTATAAGACAGTTTATAGATATATGAATGAATTAAATCTAAAAGCTACTATTAGAGTTAGAAATAAAAGAAGAGTTGATCTAAAAAATACAAAAGTTAAAGTAGAAAATATTCTTAATAGAAACTTTGTAAATCAAAAAACTAACAATTCTATTTGCACAGATGTGACATATATCAAATGAAATGGATTGTTTTTATATTTAAGTGCAGCAATCAATTTAAGAAATAATGAAATGGTTGGTTGAAGCATCTCTAATAAAAATGATTTAGAATTAGTAATGAAAACTTTTAGTAATGTAAAATTGAATGAGTATTCAATTATCCATTCTGATCATATCTACCAATTTTCATCTAAATCTTTTTTAAAGAGTTGTTGTTAAATAACAATATCATACAATCAATGTCTAGAATTGGTAATCCATTAGACAACAGACCAATTGAATATTGATTTTCTATTCTAAAAGAAGATGCATTAAAAAGAAAAGTATCAATAAGATGTCTATTGAACAAATTACTGATACTATAAATGAATTTATTTGTTATTATAACAACGATAGAATTCAATTGAATTTAAAAACCTATCTCCTTGCGATTATGCGAGACAAGTTTTCTAATCATTGTCCACTAATATGGGACACGTTTAAAATTGAATTACAATTGTTTTATTATTTTTTATCTGCATTGTTTTTTTTTACAGTACGTGATTTAATACGGTTAGCTTTGTTTTTGTGAATAATTCCTTTTCTTGCTACAGTATCAACCACTTTATAAGTTTCAAACACAGATTCATCACTTAAATTGTTGTTAGTTTTCTTAACTTGTGTTCTCATTTTAGCTAATTGAGAATGATTATTTTTGTGAACCTTAGTATCTTGACGTAAACTTTTTTCATTTGACTTAATGTTTGCCATATTAATACACCTTTTAAATAAACTATACTTTTATAATTATACAAGTATTTTTTTATTTTATAATGTAAAATAGTAAAAATATGAAAAATAAATTCAAAAACAAACATTTTTCCCTTAAAAACGACCTAAATAAAAGTGTTTATAAAAAAGTTGAAGAGATTTTGTTAATTTTAAAAATTGAAATTATTAAAAATAATAATATTTTTCAAATCACAGAAAATATATATTATAAAATATATAATGTGATTTTAAATTACATTTCTAAAAACATTGATAATTATAATATTAAAGAATTTGAATTAAATCTTGACAAGATGATTAAAAATATAATTAATTGCTATAAAAAGGAAAATTAAATATGAAAAAAATGACTTCAAACGAAATAAGAAATTCATGAATTGAATATTTTAAAAAAAATAATCACACTTTTATAAAACCTAAATCATTAGTTCCAGAAAACGATCCTTCTTTACTATGAATTAATAGTGGTGTTGCTACCCTTAAGGATTATTTTAGTGGTAAGAAAAATCCACCAAGTCCAAGATTAGTTAACTCACAAAAAGCAATTAGAACTAATGATTTTTTTAATGTTGGAATAACATCAAGACACCATACATTTTTTGAAATGCTTGGAAATTTTTCAATTGGTGATTATTTTAAATTAGAAGCTATAGAATTTGCATATAATTTATTAACTAAAGAATGAGAAATTGATTCTAATTTATTATGAATAACAGTTTTTGAAGATGATTTAGAATCTTACAATAAGTGAATAAGTTTAGGTATTATTCCTGATCAAATCATTAAATGTAATGCTGAGAGAAATTTTTGAGATGTTGGTATGGGACCATGTGGACCATGTACAGAAATTCATTATGATCGGGGTGAAAAGTATGATCCCGATAAGTTAGGTTCAAAACTTATTCTTGAAGATATTGAAAATGATAGATATGTAGAGATTTGAAATATTGTTTTTTCTCAATACAATAATGACGGCAACAATAACTATACTGAATTAGCAAGAAAAAATATTGATACAGGAGCAGGGTTAGAAAGATTAGCATCAATTTCTCAAGATGTACCAACTAATTTTGATACTGATTTATTTTTACCTATAATTAGAAGTGTTGAACAATATTCAATTAATAAATATGATATAAATGCCTATTTTACTAATGATGAAAAACAATCAAAAATTAATTTTGCCTATAGAGTAATAAGTGACCATTTAAGAGCATCAGTTTTTGCTATAAGTGATGGAGTAGTACCTAGCAATAAGGAACGTGGTTACATTTTAAGAAGATTGTTAAGAAGAATGTTAGTGTATATTCATAATCTAAAAATTGTTAATCAAAAATGATTAATTGATAGTGTTGAAAGTATAATTTCAATTATGGGTGAGTTTTATAGTAATTTAAATGAGGAAAAAACTAGAATTATTAATACAATTCAGAAAGAAATATCATTATTTGAAATAACACTAAAACAAGGAATGAAAATTTTAGAATCATCTATCAATGAAAAACAATTAGATTCAAATACCACATTTAAATTGGTTACTACATATGGTTTTCCAATTGAATTAATCAATGAATTTGCAAAAGAAAAAAATCTAAATGTGGATATTGCTGGTTTTGAAAAATTATATGAAGAACATCAAAAAATTTCTAATGCAAATAAAAATATTGTTGGAATGGAAAAACAAAACTCAGCAATTTTAGATTTAAATATTGAATCTAGATTTGAATACAATTCAACTGAATTAAATAGTAAGGTAATTAAGCTTTTTAATAATGATTTTGTAGAAGTAGGACAATTAATTAATGAAGATGGATATGTCATTGTAGAAACTACTCCTTTCTATGCTACAAGTGGTGGTCAAATTCATGATACAGGTTACATTGATAATTATTATGTTGATGATGTTTTTAAAGCACCAAATTTTCAACATATCCATCATATATTAAAAGCAAATTTACAAATCAATGAAAATGTGCACTTAGCAATTAATGTTGAAAACAGACGTAAAAATATGGCTCATCATAGTTCTGAACACATTCTTCAAGCTGCACTTAAAAATTTAATTGATAAAAACATTAAACAAAAAGGTGCTTTTAAATCACCAGAAAAATTAACATTTGACTTTCAGCTTGATTATAAACTTAGTGATCAACAATTATTAAATATTGAAAATTGAGTTAATGAATATATTCAAAAACAACATCATGTTGATGTATTATTTATGAATTTAGATGAAGCAAAGGCAAGTAATGTTATTGGTTATTTTGAAGATGTCTATAAGAAAATTAATGGTCCATTAAGAGTTATTAGAATTGGTGATAAATCTATAGAATTATGTGGTGGAACACATGTTAATAACACTAGTGATATAGAAGAATTTAGAATTATTAATTTGATTTCCAAAGGTAGTGGAATGTGAAGAATAGAAGCATTATCTACATTTGATAATGTCCAAAAATTCGAAATTAACCAATTAGAACAATTTAATCAAATATTAACTAATTATGAACAAGAATTTAATAAAGGTAATTTAAATATTGAAAAACTTAAAGAATTGTCTAATAAATATCTATCAATTTTAAATAGTTCACATTTTTATGAATATTCACAAATCTTTAATAGTTTTAAAAATGAAGTAAATCTTTTAAAGAATAGTTTATCCAATGAAGAAAATTTAAATGCTGTAAGTCATATTAAGGAATTATTTAAAAAACAAAATACTAAAATAAAATATCTAGACCTTGATTCAGTTAATGATAAATCTATAATAATTTCATTAGAAGAGCTTGCTAATGAAGATAAAGAAGCTATATTCTTTCTTACAACAATAAATAATAATAAATTACAATATTTCATTGTTACAAATAAAAATAATAAAATCAACTTAAATGATTATGCAAAAATGATTAATGACATCATTGAAGGAAAAGGTGGGGGGAAACCATTTTTTGTAAGAGGTGGATCAGCCTTAGTTGACAAAAAAGTTGAATTAATGAATTTTATAAATAAATTAGGTGAGCAACATGCGTAAGCTTGGGTTAGATTTAGGAACAAAAACATGTGGTATAGCAGTTACTGATGAATTATGCATAATTGCAAGTGGACTTGAAAATTTTCAATATACAAATAATGACTTTAGTCAAGTCTTAAAAAGAATCGAATATTATTATGATTTTTATGAAAAAAAGATTGATGAAATCATCCTAGGTTTTCCTACAAATGCTACTGATGGATCATTAAATGCAAGAAGTTATTTAATTTTAGACTTTAAGTCATATTTAGAAAAGGAAATGAAATTACCACTTAAGGTAATTTTATATGATGAAAGATTTACTACGAGAATTACAAAAACTTATTTAAAAGATCAACATCATATGAAAAATTCACAAATTAAAAAAATTAAAGATGAAATAAGTGCTGTTGTTTTATTAAATGAATATATTCAATATAATAGAACGTTTTAAATAAATTGCCCACTATTTATTTTATATTCATTATCAATTTTTAATGGAATATTTCAACTTCC
>CALUPI010000006.1 GCA_944322645.1 uncultured Ureaplasma sp. | reverse complement strand
TTCAATAAAAATTCTAATTAATTTTGAAAGACTTATTTTAGAATTTTTAGAAATTTCTTTTAATTTTTTCAAAGTTTTTGATGAGATTTTAAAAGTTATAATTTTATCTTGTTCAATCATTTTTATTACCTCCTAAATCTAATTTTATCAAAAGTAATAAAAAAATAATAAAAAAAACATAAATGTTTTTTATTTTTCAAAATTTTATGATAATATTATTATAGGAGGTAGAAATGATGTATATCATGATTCTCCAACTACTTAAGTGCAGAACTACTATTAACTATGAATGAAATAATATTAATACTTATTTTAATTATTATAATAATTCATAGCTAAAAAGTAAAAATACACTTAAGTAGTTAAACCCCAATAGTTGCTGCTGTTGGGGTTTTTATTTTATTATTTTAATGTAAAAAAAGATCATCTTTGCTGAGATGATCTAGTGCAGAACTACTATATCTACATTTATATAATACCATATTATTTATCTTTTAAATCATCAAATGTGTTTAAATCACAATCTTGTTTAAACCACAATCTTTTTAGACAACCTAAAATTTGTTAAAATTCAAATATGAAGTAAACAAAAACCCCATCAAAAATTTGACAGGGCTTGTCCACTTCAAAAACCACACTTTTGAAAGGACTAATATGTATTCTAAGAATAAATTTTATTTTTTAAACATAAATCATACAAAAAAGTTTAAAAATTACACAAAAAATACTCAATTTTGTAAAATTTTAACAATTTATAATGACTATATTAAATTTTTCAATAACTCAATAAAAGATCAATTTGAAAGCAAAAATAATTAAAAACTTTTAATTAGATTTGCTAATAATTTTCTAAAAGTAATAAATATTATTGAGTATATTTTTGTCCAAAAAATTTAATAAATCAGTATTTTAAAACACATAATCATTAAGTAAAGCTCAGTTTTATTTATTTTTAAAAAAAATAATACATAAAATTCAATATCCGTATATTAATTGAAAATCATTGTTAGTAAGTTGCCTATTCCAATCAATTCTCACTATAAATACAGTATTAGTGATCGAACTCTAATTGTAGATAAATACAAAATGTATTTACAAAATTCCATTGGTGGAGAAATCACGAATTTTTAGTGTCATCTAAAATCTGAAAATAGCCAGTTTGCAAAAATATCCTTAAATACACTTAAAAAAATCTTAACTTCTGAGCCTGGTATTGTATTTAGACATAAAGTTGAAAATCAACTAAAACACCCTAAGAGAACGAAATATATTGAATTAGGTCATATTCAGCTTGATCTTAAAATATTGGGAATTAAAGAGAATGGGTTAAAAGAAAAAATTGCCATTTTTAATATGATTGACACATCTTCTAGGTTTGTTTATAGTGCAGTATTAGAAGATCAATCTACAAGCAGTGTTATGAAACATTTAAGGATTGGATATCAATATTTTAAAAACAATAAAATCCATATCAAATCCATTCAAACTGATAATGCAATGATGTTTAAAGGAACAAATTTCATCACAATAATGAGTTTAGAAAATTCTGTGTAGATAATAAAATATTAAAGCGTTTAATTCCTCTTGGTCAACTCAATGTAATGGTTGCATTAAAAGATTTCATAAAACAATTGATGATTGTTGTTTGATGAATTTAGGGAAGCTAGATCATTTGAAAAAATTCAAAAAATTGTGAATAAATTTATGACTTATTACAATTATCAAAGATTTCATCATTATTCAGAATTAAATCATTTACCAAATTCGCAAAGATATTTAATTCCAAAAAATGCAATAGATTCACTTATAATTTTATACAGAAGTGGACTAGTCTAAAAAGATTATGGATTAAACAATACTAAAATGATTTTATTAACATTTTTAGAACTAAATTTTCAACATATTCAATATTATATTTTTTTGATAAAAAATTATCTACATCAGACTGACTAAAACCATTTCCGGTTAATACAAAATATTGAATATCATATTTCTCAGAATAATAATTTATAATTCCTGATACATTAAAGAAATTACCTAATTCAATAGCTTGTTTTGTATTAGTGGCAAGTTTTGAACTAAATTTATAATTATTTTTTAAAAATAATAAGGAATTCAAAAAATTATTTTGTTTGGCAATACCAGCTTGAATTGAAACTGATTCAATTCTTGAATTATTAATATATATTGAAATTAATGCAGTGCCATTAATTATGATTACACCATTTTTATTATTTAAATATTTTGATGCTAATAAAATGTCTACCCCAATTTCATTAATATTTATATCCTTATTTATTAATACATTATTTAAATCCAAACTAACAATATTTTTAAAATTAATATGATTTCTATTTAATAAATCTAAAAACTTTTTTTTATGTTTATTTGTAATAATTATAATTCAATCATAATATTTATATTTTTCAATTAGTTCTATAAATCTATTTATAGTTACTTTATATAAAAATAATTTATTGTTAACAAATAACTTTATATTTGAATTGCCAATATCTAAATAAATTTTCATATTATTATTTATAACATAAAAAAATCACCAAAATGGTGATTTAACTTTTAAAATGGTGCACATGAAGGGACTCGAACCCCCACTCGTAAGAATCAGATCCTAAGTCTGACGCGTCTGCCAGTTCCGCCACATGTGCGTTTTTGGTGCTCCGTAAGGGATTCGAACCCCCGACCCACTGATTAAGAGTCAGTTGCTCTACCAACTGAGCTAACGGAGCATTTTATAATATTAATAATGCTACTTATTTAGAAAGTTTCTAAATAAATAGCATTTGTTTTCAAAATGGTGCCGACTATAGGAATTGAACCCACAACCTACTGATTACAAGTCAGTTGCTCTACCTATTGAGCTAAGTCGGCTAGAATGGTGGAGTGTGAGGGGCTCGAACCCCCGACCCTCTGCTTGTAAGGCAGATGCTCTCCCAGCTGAGCTAACACTCCATAATCAATGTTAGCCATTGATAAATTTTTAAGATGGTGACTCGTACGGGATTCAAACCCGTGAATGCACGCGTGAAAGGCGTGTGTGTTAAGTCACTTCACCAACGAGCCATGGCGGCTACTGTAAGGATCGAACTTACGACCAACCGGTTAACAGCCGGTTGCTCTACCGCTGAGCTAAGTAGCCATATGTTGTTTTACACAACAAAATATATTATAACAAAAAAGAATTTTTTTTAAATAAATTTTTTAAATATATATAAAATCTATATAAAATAATATTAGTTTAAATATAGGAGAATATATTATGGATCAAAAGAATATAGAAAATGCTATATTAACAATAATTAAAGAAATTGGTGATAATCCTTCGCGTGATGGATTATTAGAAACGCCTGCAAGAGTTGCAAGAGCATACAAAGAATTATTTGAAGGATATTCTATTCAAGATGAAAAAATTCTAGGTAAACAATTTGAAACTACTTATACAAATGGTAATGTATCGGTTAATCATATCCCTGTATATACATTTTGTGAACACCATATGTTACCATTTTTTGGCCATTGTGATGTAACATATAAACCTAAAAATGGAAAAGTTGTTGGTTTAAGTAAATTAAATAGATTAGTTAGAAATTGTGGTAGAAGACTACAAACTCAAGAACAATTAACAGATGACATCTTAAAAGCTATCAAAAAAGCGTTAAATCCCGAATATATTAATGTAAAAGTCTGATGTAGACACATGTGTATTGAAATGCGTGGTGTAAACCATAGTGGAAGTGAAACTTTTACAGAATCAACATATGATATAAGAGGAAAATAAATATGTATAAATTAACAAAAGAATTTAGCTTTGATGCAGCACACATGTTAGATGGTCATTGTGGAAAATGCAACAATTTACATGGTCATACTTATAAATTAAAAGTATATATATTTTCAAATGAATTATTAAATGATAAATCTTCAGAAGGTATGGTTTTAGATTTTAAGGATTTAAAATCAATTGTTAATCCTATCATTGATGAATTAGATCATTCATACATATATAATAGTAATAATGATATTGAAAATTCAATTGCAAACCTATTAATAAAAGAAAATAAAAAAACATATAAATTAACATGTAGATCAACTTGTGAAAATTTATCCAAACACATTTATGAAAGATTAATAAATAATTTAAAAGGTTATAAACTTGCAATTAAATTATATGAAACCCCAACTTCATATTGCTTATATAGCGAATAAATTATATGAATAATAATATACATAGAACAAAAACTAAAACTATAAAATTTAATAATATTGAATTAGGTGGAAATGATAAAGTATATATTCAGTCAATGACAAATACAAAAACAAGTGATATTAATGCCACACTTGAACAAATTTCTTTATTAGCAAAAGAAGGTTGTGATTTTGTAAGAGTTGCAGTTTTTGATAATGATGATGCATTGTCATTAAAAACACTTGTAGAACTTTCACCAATTCCTATTGTGGCTGATATTCATTTTAATTTTGAATTTGCTTTAATGGCTATTGAGTCAGGAGTAAAAAAAATTAGATTAAATCCTGGTAATATTGATGATGATAAAAAAATTGCACAAATTGTAAGCCATGCAAAAAAATATAATGTTGTTATTAGAATAGGTGTTAACTCTGGATCTCTTCCAGATTGAATAATCAATAAATATGGATCAAATGAATTCGGAATGATTGAATTATTAAAATATTATGTTAATAAATTAGAAAATTTAAATTTTTATAATATTGTTTTGTCGCTAAAATCCACTGATGTATTAACAATGATTAAAGCAAATGAAATGGCATCCAAAATATTTAATTATCCATTACATTTAGGAGTTACAGAAAGTGGACCTGAATTAGAAGGATCAATAAAATCATCGGCTGGTCTTTCTCCATTACTTATTAAAGGAATAGGGAATACTATTAGAATTTCAATTTCAGATGATCCAATTAAAGAAATTTATATTGCTAAAAAATTATTAAATTCCTTAGGTATATATAAAAATATGGTCGATATTATAAGTTGTCCCACTTGTGGTCGTCTTCAATACAATATGTTGCCACTAGTAAATAAAATTAAAGAATATATTAAAACCCTTAATTTTCCTTTAAAAATTGCTATTCTCGGATGCGTTGTTAATGGAATTGGAGAAGGAAAACATGCCGATATTGGTGTTGCTGGAGGAAATAAAAAGGGGATAATTTTTAAAAAAGGAAAAATTTATAAAACTGTAAATGAAGATTTAATTTATGATGAATTAATTAAATTAATTGATGAAGAATATAATTTGTATATGAGAATGCAGAAGGAATAATTATGAATTCAAAAATTATAAATAAAAAAAATATAGAATGAAATAAAACAATTGTTATTGACAATTTATTCACTACAGAGTCCAATTTAAAATTATATGAGTCACAAGTGAATGATATAAATCTAAAATTAACTGATAATGAAAAAAATCAACAAATTTCCTTTTTGGTTTTAAGAGAAAATATACTAAATAAGGCAATGGATATACTTTTTGAAAATTATCAGTTTGATATTAACAATAATGATATTGAATTAATTTTTCAAAATCTTGATAAAAACCAATACAATGAAAGTCAAATGAAAGAATTAAAAAATCAAATTATTAAAAATATTAAAACAGATCTTGTGTTAGATGATATTAAAGAAAATAATCATATTTTAGTCAATGATGAAGAAGTTGAAAACATTTTATTAAAATATGGAATTGATAAGATTAATAGAAATAGTGACAATTTTATCCAAACAAAAAAAACATTAGAAAAAGAAAAAGTAATTAACTACATAATTAAAAATTTTAAAATTGATACATCAAAATTACAACAAAATATATATGATTCATTGTCTAAAATTGAAAAAAATAATTAATGATGTAGTGTATCATCATGTATTAATGAGATATCATCAATTCTTATTTCATTATGTTCATTAATATTAATTTGAGTTTTTACACCAAAAACTTGAGTTAATATTTTTTCATTTATTATATCTTTTGTGTGTCCATAAGCAGCAATAGTGCCATTTTGCAAAATACAAATTCTATTAGCATACTTAATACCTAGATTTAGATCATGAGTGACTAAAATAATGGTTTTTTTATACATATGATGAAGTTTGTGCAATAATTGAGCAATCTCTAGTTGAGACTTAATATCCAAATGATTTGTAGGTTCATCTAGAATTATTGTACTAGTATTTTGTAATAATGACATAGCAATTAATGCTCTTTGTTGTTGACCACCAGATACACTCGAAATCTTTCTTTGTGCAATATCAAGAATATCAACCTGTGATAATACTTTTTTAATTTTAATATCTATATTTTTTTCACATATGCCTAATAAATTTGAGTTAGGAAAGGCTCCAATTTTTACAAAATCATATATTGAAGTGTTTTCAGGAAATTCAGCAATTTGTGGAACATAAGATAAATGTCTGGCTAATTCTTTTGTCTTATACATTGATATATTTTTTAGTCTCTGAACACTTGTAATATCTTTACATAAACAATTATACTTTTTTGTATTTTTAAAAATTTTATATATTATTTTTTTAAATTTTAAAATTCATAAAATATTATTTTTAATAAATTTATTGTTAAAAAGTATTGTTCCGAAATATGTATTGTTAATCCTTGCCATTGATTTTATCAATGTAGATTTCCCAGAACCATTTGGACCAATTATTACAAAAAAATCTGTATCATTAATATCTAATGATATATTTTTTAAAATATGGTTTTTGCCATAAAAAACATTTAAATTTCTAATTATGAATCTTTTTTTCATATCTATCTCCATTTTACAATTAAATATATAAAATATGGCGATATTAATAAAGGAATAAGTGGGGCAATAATAGTAAATGGAACATCAATTAAATTTTGGAATACAAAATAAGTACACATAACCATTGTTGATCCAATCAATCCACTTGATAAAATTCCAGATACACATTTTCCCTTAGTTAGTTTATTTCCTATATTACCAGCCATCAATCCAACAAATACAAAATCCCCACTCATTGAGTAACTTGCTCCAACTAGCAAACCTATTGATAACATCATTATTAATATATTTAGAGAATTTTTTATCCCAACTTCAATTGCAATATCTTGATTACTCATAATAATACTAAGTTTATTAGAATTTATTAAAAGAATAATTAATGCTAATAAAATTGATACAAATGAAAAATAAAAATTAAAACTTGGGATAGATGGTGTAATATATCCAATTGCATAATTTTCAATAATTTTTTTAGCATTTGGATCTGCCAATGAAATAATACTAAATGCAATAGCTAAAGAAATAAAGTTTAGTATAATTCCAGTAACTATTAGTTTTTTTAAATTAACTCTATTTTTATAATAACTAGCAATATAAAATAATGAACATAATAATATTGATGTTGCTACAATTACAATTGGAGAAATCAAATTAAATGTATCTATATTAATTTTGTTGGAATTAGGGTCTAAATTAAAATTTGTTAAAATAGCTAATATACTTAATGGGATAAGATTAAAGTTACCAAAGCCCATAATACTAGTATCAGCTAAATTGTTTCTTGTTAATTTTTGTAACAAATAACTTGCAATACCTAATGAAAAACCCGTCAAAAACATTTGTGTAGTTCTTTGCCAATCTAATTTAAAGGATTCAGAAACATTAATTTTTGTGTTCAAAAATATAGATGTTGTTAAGAAAAAAAATAATATTACAACAATAAATAAAATAAGAATTATTAAAATATTCTTTTTATTATTAATAAAAATTTTTTGATTAATATTTTTTTTCATCCCATTATCCTTTATTTGTTTTTAATAAATAAACAAAAACAAAAATTGCAAAAATTGAAGGTAAAAAATTAATGTTTAACATTACAAAAAAATTATATGAAATTAATTCTACCAATCATCATGAACTCAACAACATAGTGGATCCAAAAATTCCTGAAAGAATAAATAAATTAAAAACATTATTTGGTTTTACAATTATTCTAATAATGTGTGGAACAATTATCCCTAATAATATAACTCCGCCAATTAATAATACTGTGCTAATTGTTACCATTATAGAACATATTGCAATAATCCAATATATTAAATTAATTTTTATACCTAATACCTTAGCTAACAAATAATTCTTATTAATTATATTTAAATATGATGAAAGTAACAATATTATAATAGTAAAGAATATAGCTATTGAAGAACTTATTACTAATCTATTAAATGTTAATACACCAATATTACCCGATAATCATGCAAGAGGATTTCCAGTTGCGGAACTATAGTTTATTATTAAATAATTTAATCCTGTAGTTATCGCATTTATACAAAAACCAGCCAGAACTGATTTAAATGTATTGTTTGTAGGATTTCCTTTAACAATAATGAAGTTTATTAAAATAACTGTGCTACTTAATAAAATGGAAAAAATGTATGAAGTTGAATTTGAATTAAGTGAAAGTTGACTTAATAAAATTCCCATATATATTATCGGATAAAAACCTAATGTTGTTGGTTCAGCAAGTTTATTTTGAGTAATAATTTGCATACTAGCTCCAACAATCGGTATAGAAAATCCAATAAATAAATAACTTAAATTAAGATATAAATTATTTATATATAAACTCGATGTAATTTCATTTGGGGTTAATCATCTATTACCATTATAAAAAAACCTTGCAATTATTAACCCTACACACAACAAAATTATCATACAAGTTAAAATAATTTCTCTTTTTTTAATTCTTGTATTATTATTAATGAATTTAGATTGGTTTAAATAGAATTTTATATTTTTTAATTTTGTACTTAACATAATTGATTTAAAAATTTATTTATTGTTGTTATTTTATTGGTTTTGGAATCATATATTTCCATATCAAAATTACTTGAGCCATATCATGAATATTCTGTGTCATTTCTTTCTGAATATATTCTTTTAATGTTTGGAATATGATTAATTGCATCATCAATTCCTGGAGGTGTTGTATCATGCATTAAGGAAATATCAGGCAATGGTCAAATTCCATTCTTTTTAAAAATATCACGATTAGCAGAAATTGCAAATAGGTTTAAATTTTTTACCTCAGTAGAATTTGACAACCTATTAACATCAAGAAAATTATTTTGATTTTTGCCTCATTTTTCTCAAATATCAGATTTTAACCAATCAAGATATCCAGGCAGTTCATTATACTTCTTATCACTATCATCAGGATTAAACTTCATTATATAATTTGGTATTATTCCCATGCTAATGCTATGACCAACTAAATTATATAATGTTGCTAAATATTTGTTATTTGAATTATTATTAAGTATTTTTGGTGAAATAAATTCTAAATTATTATTTGGTTTCCATAGTGAATTTTTACAAATATTAGTAATTTCATTTTGTGGAATTGGAATATTTTTATAATTAATATTTTTTTCAAAATATTTTATATTTGAAAATATTGGTTTGATATTACCATCATTTTCATTGATATTATGAAAAATTTGAGCAAAAAGATAATTAATAATAAATGAGCCACATTGATCTCATAATCCATAATACATTCATTGCATATCAATGGGTATTACATGTTTGCATATAGCGTCATTTTTTAACAATTGGTAAGGCCAAAAATCGTTATTAGTAGAATTGTAAACATAATCGATGAAGCCTGATTCATTATTACCAATTTGATTAGAATCATACAAATAAAATACTATATCAGCCGTAGAAGAAAATGCGCTAGTTAATCTTTGAGATATTGATCACTTATATGCACCACCAGAATTCATTTGTGATGCTCCTATTTCAAATCAATCATCAAATAAAGAATTCGCGTCATCATTAATAGGTGTTGGAAATAGCATTCCAAAACCAGGACAATCATTATTCTTGGTGTTTGAATATATTTGAGAATATAAGATAGGTTGTTCTATACAAAATTCATTTATTTTGTTCTTTGATTCATCTGAACCATCTCAACGCAATTCATCATTTTTAACAAATAAAACAGTAATATCTTTATTTTTAAAAATTGATAAATTATTTATATAATCTGATAATTCACTAACTAGTATTTTCATTGCACTATTTATATTTTCACTTTTTTCAATAAAATTAAAATTTTCATCATCACCATAATTTACATTATTTTGATATTGTAATGTAGTTGCAAACATATTAAGTTCCTTATACGGATCATTAAAGGCATTAAAAAAATTACTAATTTTAGTTTGTTTCGAACAACTCATTAGCAATGGGATTATGGGGGTAAAAAGTAAAGTTGCTCCACCCAATATAAAAAATGATTTAAAAATGTTCTTTCTTTTCATATGTGATTCCAGATAAGATATCAACTTTATTTTAATACTTTTTTTAATTTTTGGTTTTTTTTGTAAAAATAGGACTATAATATGGTTGTGTTTATAATAATAAGCACTATTAATTTAAAGAAAAAGAGAAAATTATGAGTATAGCAATGTCTATTTTTTCATTGTTAGGTACATTCATAATTGGGTTCAGTATGTTCCCACAAACTGTACTTACATTGAAAACTAAAAATACTGCCTCTTTATCTTTATTACTATATTTAGTAATGGGTATTGCGACATTATTATTAACTATTTATGGTGTTGGTTTAGTTATAATTCCAAATCCTGAACACAATGAAGCAATTGCTAATCAATTAGGAGCTGGCTCATTTGGTTATACTGGTGCAGCTGATTTTGCAAATGCTTCATGAGTAGAAGCAGTTCATAAAAATTGAATATCTGGATATGTTGTTCCTGGTGCTGCTTTAATTTTTGGTGAAGCAATTTGTTCAATAACTTCATTCATTATTGCATTTATTAAAATTGCAAACATGCTTGGAGCAAAAAAAGCTGGAATTAGTGAATTAGCATATATTCAAAAAAAATATGGAATTATTGTACCATCTAAAAAACCAGATGCAAAACATAACAAAATTATAGCAAAAATTAGAAATTCAACGAAAGGTAGAATTTAATAACTATGAATAGTTCAGTTGGTGAATTTTATAGTCCCGTTGCTCAATGAGTGTTCATCATTGTTACAATTGGTGCAATTTTGTTATTTTTATCATTTTTACCTGGTTGGTTAAATACTGTAAAGACTAAAGATACATCTTCTATGTCTTTATCAATGTGAATAATTTCAGTAGTTGGATTAGCATTTTTAACTCTATTTTATGCGCTAGGTGTTGGAAATACAGCTAGCTCAGATTCAGGTGTTTCAGTTCAATTTGTAATTGTATTAGTATGTGAAGGATTATCATTAATTCTTTCAATTTATATATTAATTTTTAAATTAATCAATATGAAGAATGCAAAAAAAATTGGAATTACAGAAAAAGAATATTGTTATAGACTAAAAAACAAGAACAAAAAATAGTTAATTTAATCTACATATTTTTATGTAGATTTTTATTTTTTAAAAAAACATGTTTTATTTATTAAATATAGATATATAATTCATGGTAGATAATATTATTTATCTTAAATTATTTAAATATTGGAGTTGTTAATTATGTATTTAACACAAAAAGAAATGCAAAAATTAATGATAAGTGTAGCTGCTGATGTAGCTAGAAAGCGTAAAGCTAGAGGGGTTAAATTAAATTATCCTGAAGCAGTTGCATATATCACTGATTTTGTTATTGAAGGTGCTCGTGATGGACTTTCAGTAACAGAACTTATGGCTAAGGCTAAAAAGGTATTAACAATTAATGATGTTATGCCTGGAGTAGAAACTATGATTCATATGATTCAAGTAGAATGTACATTTCCTGATGGAACTAAATTAGTTACTGTACATGATCCTATTGCACATTAATAAGGAGAAAGAAAATGGAAAATAATAAAGAAATAATTCCTGGTGAATTACATTTTGCTAATGATGAAATTACTATTAATGCAGATAGAGAAGCTATTGTAGTAATTATGGAAAATACTGGAGACCGTCCAGTCCAAATTGGTTCTCATTTTCATTTATATGAAGTGAATCCTGCAATTCGTTTTTATGATAAAAATCAAAATTTAGATATTGATCGTAAAATTGCATGAGGTATGCGTTTTGATATTCCATCTGGAACTGCAATTCGTTTTGAACCTAATGAAAAAAAAGAAGTTAATATAATTCCAACTAAAGGTACAAGAGAAATTTATGGATTAGATAATCTTGTAGATGGAAAATTAGAAAATGGACCTAAAGTTCCATATTCAAAAATTAAAAATTTATAATTATAGAGGCAAAAAACTATGCAAAAATTATCTAGAAAAACATATTCTGATTTATTTGGAATTACTGTAGGTGATAGTGTTAGATTAGCTAATACTAACCTATGAATTAAAGTTGAAAAAGATTTAAGCTTATATGGTGAAGAAGCTGTATTTGGTGGTGGTAAAACGCTACGTGATGGTATGGGACAAAACCCTGTATTTACAAGAGAAAATCCAAAAGTTATGGATTTAGTAATCACAAATGCATTAATTTTAGATTACACAGGTATTTATAAAGCAGATATTGGTGTTAAAGACGGGAAAATTGCTGCAATTGGTCATGCAGGAAACCCATTTTTATCAGATAACATTGATATGATTGTCGGTGTTGGTACAGAAGCTTTTAGTGGGGAAGGAAAAATATTTACTGCTGGTGGTTTAGATACACACGTTCACTATCTAGAACCTCAAATTGCTGAAGTTGCCTTAGATAATGGTATAACTACTATTATTTGTGGTGGTACTGGTCTAAATGATGGTACTAAATCTGCAACTACTACTCCTGGTCCATGATTTATTAAAGAAATGTTAAGATCAGCCGAAAATCTACCTATTAATGTTGGATTTTTAGGTAAAGGAAATGGTGCTGCTATTGAACCTTTAGCTGAACAAATTGAAGCTGGGGCATGTGGATTAAAAATCCATGAAGATTGAGGAGCAACTCATTCGTCTATTGACTATTCATTAAAAGCTGCTGATAAATATGATGTTCAAGTGGCAATCCATACTGATACATTAAATGAAAATGGATTTGTTGAAGATACTATGAAGGCTATTGATGGTAGAGTTATTCATACATACCACTCTGAAGGTGCTGGTGGTGGACATGCACCAGACATAATGGTTGTTACTAAATATGAAAACATTTTACCTTCATCAACATCTCCTACAATCCCATATACTGTAAATACAATTGCAGAACATTTAGATATGCTAATTGTGTGTCACCACTTAAATCCAAAAGTTCCTGAAGATGTGGCTTTTGCAGACTCAAGAATTAGAAAACAAACTATTATGGCTGAAGATATTCTTCATGATATGGGTGCAATTTCAGCTACTTCTTCTGATACATTAGCAATGGGAAGAATTGGTGAAGTAGTAGCCAGAACATGACAAATGGCTGATAAAATGAAAAAAGATTTTGGATATTTAAAAGGTGATTCTGAATACTGTGACAATAATCGTGTAAAACGTTATATTGCTAAATATACTATTAATCCTGCAAAAATTCATGGTGTTTCTGATTATATTGGTTCAATTGAAGTTGGTAAAATTGCTGATATTGTGTGTTGAGAACCAAAATTCTTTGGTATTAAACCATTTTGTATTTTTAAATCTGGTGTAATTACTAGAGCTGTGTGTGGTGATGAAAATGCTTCAATTCCAACTTGTGAACCTATGGTTATGAGACCTGCATTTGGTGCAATTGGTAAATGTGTTCAATCTACATCAGTATTATTCACATCTAAAGCTGCTATTCAAAATAATATTAAATCAAAATATAAATTAGAAAAAGAATTATTACCAGTTCATAATTGTAGAAATATTACTAAAAAAGATCTTGCACTAAATACATTAATGCCTGATATTAAAGTTAATGCTCAAACTTTTGATGTTTCAGTAAGTATTAATGATGTTAATAATTGAGTTGAAGATTCAACTGTAATTTCTAAATGACCAACATTAGAAAACGGTAAGAGAGTTATTTTACAAGCTGAACCTTTAGATGAAGCTCCTTTAGCACAATTATACTTCTTATATTAATTATGAGAATTTGTAATAAAATTGTCGGTAATATTAAAGATTTAAAAAATGATCTTGATCATTTTCATGTTCAAAAAGTTATTCTTGAGCAAGATGAATTATTAAAAAAAATGATTATTGCTCATACAGATCATCATGAAGAAATTACCATTTCTATGGATGATAATACTAAAATTGAAGACGGTGACATTATATTTGAAAGTGATCATGATTTAATAGTTGCCATAATTAATTCAGATAACTTAATTGTCATTCATCCTATTGACTTTAATCAAATGGGGTATATTGCTCACAATTTAGGAAATCGTCATGTACCATGTCAATTTTTAGATAACAAAATTTATCTTGTATATGATTACCTAATTGAAGAATGATTAAAGAAAAATAATATCAATTTTAGTGTAGAAAATATTAAATTACCTACACCATTCAAATATGCAACATTGTCTTAAAATTAATCAATTATTAGATTTACTACAAATTACCAATAGTAACTTTCCTATTGGTAGTTTTAGTCATTCATATGGATTAGAAACCTATATTCGTGAAAATAAGTGTAATAATGTTAATGATTTAGAAATAATTATTAACCAATTTGTTTATAATTATTTTGTCTTTGCAGATTTACTTGCAATTAAAAAAATTTATTCACTATATAATGAAGAAAAATATAACCAAATTTTTGTTCTTGACAACATTTTGTCAAACTCTGGAATGTCTTATGAAACTAGAGAAGCATCCAAAAAAATCGGAAGTCAAATGATCAAACTATATCTAGAATTATTTCCTGAAAATAATATATTAAAACAATATAATGAAATGATTAGTGCTAAAAAGTGTTTTGGACATCCAGCAGTTAGTTTTGCATTATTATGTTTATCAATTAATATAGATTATCATAATTGTTTATATACACATTTATATAGTTCTATAAGTACACTTGTGCAAAATTGTATAAGAGCAATACCATTAGGACAAATTGAGGGACAAAAATTAATATTCAAACTAAAATCACAATTTTCGAATATGAGCGATTTGGTTGATAAACTTGATTTTGAGAAAAACTTTTGTAAAAGTACACCTAGTCTTGAAATTAAACAAATGAAACATGAAAACATTCATGTAAGATTATTTATGTCATAAAATGAGGTTATAAAATGAAACCATTAATTATTGGAATTGGTGGCCCTGTTGGGGCTGGAAAAACCCAATTAATAGAACGTCTTTCAAGAGAATTAATAACAAATTATAATGTTAAACTTGCTGCTATCACTAATGATATATATACTAAAGAAGATGAAAAAATTTTAGCAATGAATTCCATTATACCTAGGGATTGTATTATGGGGGTTGAAACAGGTGGATGTCCACATACAGCTATTCGTGAAGATGCAAGTATGAATATGAGTGCAATTGATGAAATGAGTGAAAAACATCCAGATTTAGAATTAATTTTTTTAGAATCTGGTGGTGATAACCTAGCTGCAACTTTTAGTCCAGAACTAGTAAACTTTAGTATTTATATTATTGATGTAGCTCAAGGTGAAAAAATTCCTAGAAAAGGTGGTCAAGGAATGATTAAGTCTGATCTTTTTATAATTAACAAAACTGATTTAGCACAATATGTTGGCGCTGATTTAGATATTATGAAAAGTGACACTATTAAATTTAGAGGACAAAAAGATTTTTTCTTTACTAATTTAAAAACAGATGAAGGGTTAAATAATATTGTTGAATGAGTAATGAAACGTTTAAATTCATGAAAAGAAATTAACAAATAATATGCATATTAAAACTTATAATGAAATTAAAAATTTAAGTGGCTATATTGGAATACATGCTAAACTTGAAAAAAATAGAAACGGTTTACCTTTTGTTAATTCTGACATTTTATATTCTGAACTTGCAAGGGTTAGTAAGCCGTTATTCTTAAATGATGATAATATTCCATGCTATCAATTAATTCATTTAGGTGGAGCATTCCTAAGTAATGAAAAATATTTAACAGATGTAATTGTTGATGAAAATGCTTGAATTATTGTTACAAGTCAAGCTGCCAATAAAGTTAATGAAACCAAGGAATTTGATGATCCTTCAACGTATAATCTAAATTTAGAAATAAAAAAGAATGCAACTCTTGAGTTCATAAATGATGCAATTATTTTATATCCTAAGTCTAGATATATTCAAAATGTATTTATTAATATTGAAAAAACTGGTTCTTTAATTTATACTGATATTATAAGTCCAGGTTATAGTCAATCAAAAACAAAATATCAATATGATGAAATGCTTTTAAATCTAGAAATAAAATATGATTCCAAAATGGTTTTATATGACAAATTATATTTTGCTCCATCTATCGATCATCCTAACCAATTAGCAGTAATGAATAATTTTCAGAGATGTGGAACAATGATATTAATTAATGAATGTTTTCATAAAGATACCGCCAATGAATTAACCTCATTAGTTAATGATTTTTCATGAGATTTCCATTATGAAATAGGGGTATCTGAATTTTCTACTAACTGTATAGGTATTAGAATATTAGCTGATCAAACATATGAAATTGAAAAAATATTTAAATTGATCCACGATCACATTCGTATTAATTATCTAAATAAAAAACCTTTAAATCTAAGAAAACAACCTTAAATTTAGGTTTTTTTATTATATTAGACAAAAATAATATAAAATATTAATAATATATAATTGTTATTTTTAAAATAGGAGTGTAAACATGAATGCATGTGAAAAAAAAGAAGGTAGAAATATTTATTACATTTCTGCAAGAAAAAATGATGATGGTAAAGTAGTTGGATGAGAAGTAAAAAAAGAAAAATGTGAAAGAGTTACAGCATTATGTAAAACAAAGGAAGAAGCATTAGATAAAGTAAAAGTTTTAGCTGCTAATTCAGGTGCTACAGTTATTATTAGAAAAATGGATGGAACAATCCAAGATACTTTAAAATTTGCATCAAAAGATGAAAAATAAGTTAATTATTTTTAACTATTACTATATAAAATACAATTACAACTCTATATAATGATAATTGTGATTGTTTTTTTTAATATAGGTAGAGAGTTTGAGATAAATTGCCCAGAAAAGAGGCAAAAATGGGAAATTGACATAGACCATATCAAACAGCAATTATTATTAAAAAAATTCAGCATGATGTAAATCCAATAGAGTTATATGAGCAG
>CALUPI010000005.1 GCA_944322645.1 uncultured Ureaplasma sp. | reverse complement strand
CTGTTAAACATTTTGACTTAATTTTTTGTTGTTCTTCCTTTTCTTGTTCTAATTGATCAATACGTTCTTTTAGAGATTCAATAATTATTATTAACTCATCACGATCTAATTTTTTAAATGCTTTTTTATAATCAATTTTTTTAGCTTGTTCTATTTTTTTTCTAGCCATAGCATTTATTTTATATTCCTTATTTTTTAAAAAATTTCTATAATTAATTGTATTTCATTTAATATAAGAATAAACACTAAGGATAGTTAATTTTTTAACTATATTTTTTAGATTTCCTCAATAAAATTTAAAGGTGCTACTTTCAGTTCATCCAAGAGATAATTCCTGTTCATATAATTCTAATGGATTTACATCATACTGAATTTTTTTAATAATAATTCCCGTTTGGTAAGGTCTATGTCAATTTCCATTTTTGCCTCTTTTCTGGGCAAATTATCTCAAACTCTCTATAATAATTAAAAAAGTCACTGCCTATAGCAATGACCCGCGAAGTTCTCAATATTACTACCAAAAACTTTCTATCATTATTATAATATCACATTTTATTGAAAAAATTCCAGTTTTATATAATCTTTTGATTCTTTCAAAAAATTTTCATTATTTTCAATTTTATCCTTTAAAGTTTTATTGACAACATTTGATAACTGACTATTACTAGGTAAAAATTTATCTATAATATTAACTATATTCCCAATATTTATATTTGTAGATTTATTAAATTTAATATTGTTGTTAACCATAAATTTTTTTATTGCTTTTAAATTTTTAGTATATTTATAATTAAATATAACATTATTATGTGCTACTCTATTTCTTAATGTTTTTAACATATTTAATGTTTTTGTAAATGTATCAATATCAAAATTTAATTTTGTAAAAAAACGAATAATTTTATATTTTAAATTATCAGTTAATAATGAAAAAATATATAATAAATCACCAAAGCATCATGATAATGACAATGATCATATTGGAATTTCATAAAATTTATATGTTTTATTTTGTTTATCAAAATATGAATTATATAATTTATCATCTCTTCTATAAACTAATTTTGTCATATTATTATATAGTTCATTTAATTCATTATCATTTGTAATTTTAAAAATTTTTTGATAATGATAATTATGAAAATTTAATAGTGTACAACATAATACATTTTGTTGTTTTAGTTCTTGGCCTAATATATATGTTAATGCACTAGAAAGTTGTCTTTCAATATTTTGAAGATTTGTTAATAAATAACCTGATAAAGTTCTATCAAAATTAAATAGATCAATTATATTAGAAGATTTTACACCATTAATATATTTGTTAGATGATCTGTCAAAATTTATCATAAATGCATCATTATATCCATTAATAAAATTGTGGTAATTATATTTTTGTAAGTATATTTTAAATCTAGAGATACTTACAATTTTTAAACCACGACTTTTTAATAATTCAATTTGTTCATCAAGCGTTTTAAAAGGTTTAGACATATGTAATAATTATATTTGATTATATAGAAATTTTAACAAATTTTGGTTGTCTAAAAAGATTGTGATTTATACATTTTTACCACAATAAATGTTGTACTTCTTAATTGAATAAAAAAATCTAGAAAATCTAGATTTTTATTTAACTTATTTATTTTTTGAATCATTACAACAACATGAAGAGTTAGAGTCATTGTAACAATTACAAGAATTGCAACAATTACAAGAATTACAACAATTACAAGACATTGTAAATATACCTCCTATTAATATATATTATATAATACTTTAATAATATTATTGCTTCTTTTGTCAATTATATATTTGTTTTAATACAATTTTTATCGGCATTAATTTTATTAATTTTATAAATATTTTTTGAACAATACATAATCCGAAAATTATATTAATTTTTTTACCATTAATCATTGCATTAAAAGCTTTTAATGTCACTTTATATGAATCAACCAGATGACTAAAAATTTTACTATTATTTAAATTAACATTGTTTGCAAAATTTGTATTCATTATACCAGAACGTATATACAATTTTTATGTTTTTCTTTAAATGTCTAATTTCTTCAGAAATAGGATTAGAAAAACTAGGAACAAAGGATTTTGAAGCATAATATACTGCTTGTGATGAATCAGCAGCAAGTGCAGCAGTAGATGAAACATTCAAAATTCTTCCATAATCTTTTTTTTATAAATACATTTAAAAATAAATGTGTAAGTTTAACAAGTGAAATTATATTCAGATTATATTTATATCATCATCAAATTTTATATTGTAAAATTCACCATAATCACCAACTCCAGTATTATTAAATTATAGCCTCAATTAAAATATTATTATTAGAACAAAAATTCCATATTATACTGGCAGCATTTATATTTGATAAATCCACTGAACATATTCATATTTTTACATTATAGTTTTCTAATTCTATTTTTATTTGATTTAATTTTTTAATATTTCTTGACGCAAGAACAATATTATGATTTTTTTTGCAGCAATTTTTGCAAAATAATACCCTAATCCGGATGAAGCTCCGTAATTAATATATTCATAACAATACTTGCCTAGTTATTTAATTATGAATATTAGTAGTAAGAAATGGTGAAATAAGATATGTATCAGAATTGTATGTAGAAATAGAGAAATTATTATTATTAGATATTGTTATATTATTAGAATTGAACTTTATACCAATTTGTACGTCATTATTATCATTATAATTTCTATAAGATAAAAAATCAACTTGTAAATTTATAGCATTATAACCATATTTATCTAATAATGTATTTAATTCAGATATTATAGAATTATAAGAATTTGGGACAAAATTATTTAAGAAATTACTTGAATTATTAATATAATATTGACTAAAATTACGATTTAAAATTTCAAACATATCATTTAAAAAATTGTCATCAAAACATATATGTCCATCAAGAAATAAATTAGAAGGATAAATAATCGGTTCTAATAAAGGTACATCAATGTCATATGTTAATCCATTTCTAAAAATAATAGTAAATATTAAATCATTAATGTAATTATTATTAGTTTTTCCATTTAATTTAAATGAAGAAATTCAATTGTTATTATAAAGCATACTAAATTTATTTGCTAATTCATATACATAATTTGAATTTTTATAAATATTATTAATGTCCTCAAATGATTTTACATTTTCTTGCACATATTGTACAAATTGATTAACATTATTTATTGTTGGATAAGGTAAATTTGAATTATCCATTAAAAATAAATAATTTGTATTCATATTATTACCACCACCGATAATTGATCTATATGTTTCCATATAATTCACATTGACATTTACAGTATAGTAATGAAAAGTAAGTCAAAAACGTCCACCATCTGTATATTTACCCAATACATATATATTTAAATTAGGATTATTTATATTATCTCCAAATATATAACTACCAAATTGAATCGGATTTTCTATCGGTTCACCTTTATCATCTTTTCTATCCAAAAAAACAATGTTTTTACATGTCACATTGGTAAATGCATTTGTGCCAACACTAGTTACTGAATAAGGAATATTAATAGTTTTTAGGCCTGAATATGCAAATGCTTGATTACCTATAGAAGTTATTCCATATGGTATTTCAACACCTTTTAAGTTTGTAGAAGTACCAAAAGCAACATTTGGAATTTGAGTAAGACTTCTCGATAATTTCAAGATTCTAAAATTACTTACATTATTAAAAGCACCGTATCCTAAATTATTAATACTATTACTCATTATTATATAATTAAAAGCATCACAATTATTAAATGCATAACTTCCAATTGTCAATAAATAATTTAAGGAAGCAAAATCTAAACTTTGCAACTTAAAACAACTTGCAAATGCTTCATTACCAATAGATTGTAATGATTTGGGTAAATTTATTCATGTTAAATTTTTATATGAATTTTTAGAATTATAATTACTACTAGTACCAAATGCATTATTACCAATTGTTTTAATGTTATTAGGTAAAACAATTGCCTTAACATTAGAAGTATCTAATGAGTTTGAATCATTTGGTAGCAACGATTCAATTCCAGTAATTGAATTAAGATTATAATTTTTATCATAAAATTCCATTGGAACTACTAAAAATGGTTGTTCTAATCCTAAATCAGTAATTCCTGTAATGACACCTTGACTATTAATATTAAAATAACTATTTGCATTATCACATGCACGTTTTCAATCAATTAAAATAGAACTTTCCAATTTTTCAAAAATTACATTAGAACCCTTATAAGTATATTCATCATTTAAAATTATTGTTAAATTAAATGCTAATGTATCAACATTGGTATTATTATAATCATTAGAAAAATTAATGGACAAAGAGTTAATATACTCACTTTTTAAATTCTTTATATTATTAATTAATAAATTTAATAGAGAATTAGTTGAAGTAAAGCATTGTTCATATACTTCAGATATGGTATTAAAACTCATGAATAAATTATATAAATTAGAAAAATCAAGATCATCAATACTTGTTGTCTCAACAACATTAGTATTCAAATCACAATCTACATTTATGATAGAATCATCTTTGGATGAAACAAATTCAATTTTATTAATATCATAATTACCATCAGAATTTATTTGTGTATCAACCTTAACACTTTTATAAGGATTTTCACTAATATCGCCAAAAACTCCATAATCATATAAATAATCAGATAACATTACAGGATTATTTAATATATCATAACTTGTTAAATTATTAAATGCATATGACAATAATTTAGAATTGTAAACAACATTAATATTTGTATCATTAATTACATTTTTAGAAGTAAGCGCAAGAGAAACTCCTGTTGAAATTCCAGCTACGCCAATTACACCAATCCCTATTAATGGAAATAGTTTTCTAAGTTTCATATTTTTCTCCTTAAACTTTATATATATATATATATAATACACAAAAAAATAATTTTTGTTTAAATCTTTTATTAATTTAATAAATTGATTAAAAATAATTAACTCAATAATAATAAGAAGAAGAAGAAGAAATAAATTATAAAAAATTAATTTAAATATGATTCAATTTGATAATTTGTTGGCATTGTTGAAATTATTAAGTCAAATTTTTCTTCAACATTATCAATTGAATCATATAATTTTTTACAACCTATTTATATTGCATCTTTTTCTTACTCATATTTCTTGCAAATATACTAACTTCAGCTCCAAATGCAATTGCATATTTTACTGCCATCATCCCTAGTCCACAAATTCCTAATATTGCAACTTTTGAATCAACAATTAGAAAATAACTTGTTATTCAACGACATAATAATGGGGATATTTTATCTAATAGACATTTAAAGGATTTTAATTCCATGACTCATCAACAATAATAAAATTACTAAAACCACCTATGTGACTTCATTATTGCTAAAATAATTTATAGATCCATATGTAAAAACACATTTTTTACACAATTGTTCATATCCATCATTACAATATTGACATTTTTTACAACTATTAATAATACAACCAACGCTAATATTATCACAACTTTAAATTTAGTGACATTTTTATCAATTTTTTTCAACAACACCAATGATTTCATAACCGAGAATCATTGGATATTTTCTGATTGGGTGTCATTATTCAAATAAATTATGACTATCTGAATGATAAATACCACTATATTTAATTTTAACCAACACTTGATTATCTTGAAGTTTATTTCTATAAAAATTATTTTTTTAAAATTATAATTTTTTTCTATTATTCCATTTTTAGTACATTTTATTTTATAAATATAATTAATTATTTAATCAATTTTATCAATTTTATCAATTTTAATTAGAACGTTTTAGATAAATTTCCCACTATTTATTTTATATTCATTATCAATTTTTAATGGAATATTTCAACTTCCACTAAATTTTGATAACCTATAATTGTTAAAAAAATTGATATATTATTTAATTTTTAAATGTAACTCAAATAATGTTACTTTATTCGTAGGGTATATTGTAAATCATTCATATTTAATGCGTTTTCAAAAATCCTCAATCCAACGATTATGGTATGAACAACCTACAATACCAACTGATTGCAAAATATTTCTAGATTTTAAATAATCTTGCAC
>CALUPI010000004.1 GCA_944322645.1 uncultured Ureaplasma sp. | reverse complement strand
TACCGATTGATGTTTTAACATCTAATAATATATTATTGTTAAATTCAAAATCATATGGTTGATATGTTTCGACATTTTGATTAATTCAATTATATGGACAATTATATCCAATTTCTTGAGATAATTGTTGGTTTAGTTTATCTATAAGATATTTTTTTAAGGTATTATTATTTAAAATGCTATTAAATGCTTCTTCACCATATTTACCAATATTATAAATTTTTTCTTTTATACAATCTGTATTTATTGATGAAGCATTATTATTGATAATATTATCTAATTTATAAGAATCAATATTTTCCTGATTGATATTGATAATTAACTTATTAATATTATTATCAAGTGAATTTAATTCTATATCTTTTCGATAATTATTAACATCTTCATTACTTTCTCAATATGAATTAGCTATAAATTCAATAAAATGTTTTTTAGTTCTTGACCACAATACATTAATTCGTTTTTTATTAAATTCAAAGCTATTTTCTTTATTACTACAAATTTTTAAATCCGAGTTCGAAAATATAACAAAATCACATCCCAAGCCTTGAAGTTTATCAATATTCCCAATTCTATTTTTATTAATAAGTGTTTGCAAAAAATCTCCAATATCTTTTTGTTTAGAAGTATTTAATATTTTTTCCTTAATTTTTTCTATATCTACATAAGAATTATTAATTGATGTTCCTTCTTCATATTCATCTAGTACTATATGTAAAATTGATTTTATAATTGCTAATATTGCATTACCTTGATTTTTATATAATGTAACAATAGCAAAGTTTTTATAATTATTATTAATATGGTCACTAATATCTTCAAAATTATCTATAATAAAATTCAAAATTAAATCTATTTCATAATAATTTATATGATTTTCAACTTTATTATTTTTAGGATTATCATATTTAATTTGAATGAATGAAATATCCCCACAATCAAAATGATGATTATCATTACTTATTATTTTAGATATTGCACATTCGTTTTGATTATAATTCCCTTTAAATACTAGGTTGTTATCATAGAAACTTTTATTGATCATTTCATAGATTTGATATGGACATCTAAAATGTTCAAGTAAATATAATCCTATGAATTTTTTATCATTAATTCTTGATCTAAAATTGGTATGATTATTAACTCACTGCAAAATTGATATGAATTCATCATTATTAAAAAATCCATTATTTAATAATCAATTATGTAATTCCGTTTCTTTTAGATTGTTTTTAAGTTTATTATCGTTTCCAAACATTGATTCTAATTGTTTTTCATCACCCACAGCAATTATTTTATTTGATAATGATAATAAATAAAGTAAATAAGGAGAACCAGTTTGCCCTGCTTCATCAATGATTATGCAATCAAAATTTATTTTGTTATTTGGATAATAAAGATCGGTATATCTTTTAATTGATAATTTTTGGATATTTGTACTAATAATTGGAAATATTTTGTAAAAATCCTGAAATTCTGAATTTAATATCTGTCATTCTCTTAAGTGTAAAAGTAAATTTGAATTTGTTCTTCTGATAGTTGTATCAAAATTTTGTTGTATTTTATTAAAATAAATTTTTGCAATTCCAATTGATGAAATAAAATCAATCAAATCATTAGATGTTAAATTGTTAATATCAAACTTTAATTCAGTTAAAGAATTTATTAAATCCAACTCTTTATTATTAATTTCTTGATTATTAAATTTATTGAAGATATTTTTTATATTTTTTATAAAATTATTTATCTTATCATTAGAGTTCTTTATTTCATTTTTAACATCACCGATATATGCTTGAAGAATATCATTGATACCTTTATATTTTTTTAAAATTCTAGATTTTGGAGTGAAACGCTTTTTTAATTTCTTTTTATTAATATTTTTTAAATTTTCAAATTCATTAATAATTACATCAATTTTTTCGTGATAATTGTTATATATTTTTTTTAGAGTTTTAAATGTCTCTTCCGACTGCGTATATATGTGAATTATTTCATCCAATATTTGATTTTTATTTTTTTTATTTCATAAATCACATAATTTAAATAATTTTGATAAATTAATAATATTTTCTAAAACTAAAATATTTTTATTAAATGTATCAATAAAATTATTATCATTAATAAATTCAATCAACGAACTATTAAATGAAAACAACATTTTATTATTCTTTTTTATATATTCATATATTTTTTCAGGAATTTCATTGAATTTAAGGTTGTCACATTCAAAAAAATCTTTTGCACTTTTAACATAATTATTTTTTAAATAATTTATATTATTTTTTAATGTATATATTTGATTATGAATTTTTATATTTGATGAATCTTCATATTTTATTAAACTATAATCAAGACGATAAAAAACATCATTAATTGCTTGATGAATATTTTTATCAATATTATTTAAATTAAATCATTCATGTGATTCTGGTAAATTAATTTCACATAATTCACTTAAATTGTTAACTGCTGATTTTGTAGTTGCACACAATAGAATTCTAGGAAATGAATATTTTTGCCAATTTCTATCAATATTATTTTCATTTAATTTATCTCATTTAATAAAATCATTAAATAATATATTGGAAATCAAATAATTTAACATTGTGGATTTTCCAGATCCTGGTCCACCATTAATTGAGAAATATTTTTCTTCATTATAGTACTTTAAAATTCCAATTAAGGTTTGTAATTGGCTTTTTTCTAATCCGGCAGCATTATTAATGAACCCTGAAGTATAGTAATTCATAAATGAATTATAATATTCATCTTCATCTTCATTAGAATCGTAATAGATATTTTTTTCTTCTTTTTGTCGTTGAGAAAAGTCTATATTTAATGAATTGGATTCAAAATATTTTTTAATATTACAATCAGGATTATTATTTTCTTTATCAAGATTATTAAATAATTCTAAAATTTCTTTATTATTATCTTTTTGCATAATATTAATTATATTAATATTTAAAATAAAATAACATATATTATAAATATTTGGAATTTATAAAAAATCAGAATTATTGATTACAATTCATCTAATCTATGTTCAAAAATATATTAAAACAATACAGAGTTTTGGTTTTTTTATTATTTTATTTATATAAATCTAAATATATTTTTTATTAGGAAAATCTATTTTATAATTTTTTTATATGACTGAAAATAATATGAAATATAAAGAAATTCCATCATTATCATATTTTTTAGATAATAAGGTTGATTATGATGAAATTGAAAATGAAGAAATTGAGAATATCTATAAATATAAAATAGAAGCCAAAACAAATAAGTTAGAAAAATATAATGTTATATTTAAAGGTTACTATTTTACATTTTTTGTTTGTGTTATTAGTTTGTTAATTTGTTTATTACCATATTTTTATAATGGAGAAAATGGCAAAATTTTAACATACATTATTGATCATCTAAATAATAACTGATCAAATCCAAATTTTTTAGCTATTAATATAAGTATAACTTGATCATTTATATTTATCAGTATCTATATTTTGTATTCATGGGAAATGATTCTTTTGATTACTACTAAATATAAAAATGTGATTCCACATCAATGGTATACAATATTGTTATTAATTTTAGGATTAGGGTTTTTGAGTCAAAGATTTCTTCATCCTTATTATTATGACAATCGGTTAATCATTCGACAAATGAATGTTTTAAAAATATTGTTGATCTTTCAAGTTGTCTATTCGATATTTTTAATAACTGAGTTAGTTTTTTTAAATTCTAAAACCTATTTTATAATATATGGATTATTGTTGGGTGGATTTAATATATTTTCCTGTATACGTATATCTTCAACAAAATGAGTTATCAAACGTTTAAATAATTTAAAATTTATTTTAATACCATTTACTGTATTTATGCTACCTTATATCGGTAACATTATTTTTAGCATTTATGGATTAATAAAAGGTAAATAACAAATCAACTTATATGAAAAAATAATATTGAAATAAAAAAGAGTGAAGATTTATAATTTCCTTACTCTTCTTTTATTCCTAACTAATTTTGTTTTGAATCTTAATAAATTTTTCTAATTCATTTGAAAAAATATTTATTTAAACGCATTTTTAGAAATTAATAGCATTGTTGAATCTATTATTAGATTTTTCTAATATAAATAATTAATATCTAAATATCATTGTAATCATAAAAAAATTATTACTTTCATCTATTCTTGTTTTAATAATAGATAAATATGGAGATTATTCAAATATAACATTTTATATTATTCTTTTTAGTTTTTAATTTAATAAAATTTATATAGTAGTTTTGTTTCTGATTAATAACTAGTTTCTAATCTATTAAGTATTCTAATAATTTTCATATTTATAACATGTAATTATTTTTATATGTAATACTATAAAAATCATTAATTAAAATATTAAAAAAATTTTTTTAATATACCCTAAATTATTATATAATAATATTGTTGAATTTGTTTTAATAGGTGGAAACACCTATTTTTTTATTTTATTATGATAAAAAAACCTAGTTCAATTAAGAACTAGGAAACACAACACTTGCAAGAATTAAATTCCTATACTATAATTAATATAGAGATAAGAATTAAAATTAAGAATATGATTATGAATGTTTTGTCCATAATTATCTCTTAATTTTTTTTAATGCCATATTATATATTAATTTATAATTAATAGCTCCACCATCATTAACAGTTCTTGGTTTATGACTACATAATAATGATACTAAACCAAAACTGATCAATTAAATTATACTCAGAAACTTTAGTTTATGACTACATAATAATGATACTAAACCAAAACCCAGTTTTAGATCCATATTCTCCACATAATGTTTATGACTACATAATAATGATACTAAACCAAAACGACTAACCAAACCACATTTTATGTTGGACAGTTTATGACTACATAATAATGATACTAAACCAAAACAGTTGTCTGTATGGTAATATACTTATGAAAGTTTATGACTACATAATAATGATACTAAACCAAAACAAATGTTACAATTTGAACATAGTGGTATTAGTTTATGACTACATAATAATGATACTAAACCAAAACTTGATAGTGGTAAATTGATTCCAATTCTTTGTTTATGACTACATAATAATGATACTAAACCAAAACATGGCTTGAATAATTCAATAACAAGTCCTAGTTTATGACTACATAATAATGATACTAAACCAAAACTCATTATCATAACTTAATTCTTCACCCATAGTTTATGACTACATAATAATGATACTAAACCAAAACTTTTTGTAAGTTCACCATACTCACCACTTAGTTTATGACTACATAATAATGATACTAAACCAAAACTCATTGTCATAACTTAATTCTTCACCCATAGTTTATGACTACATAATAATGATACTAAACCAAAACGCTGAGTCTGTTCACCATATTCACCACTTAGTTTATGACTACATAATAATGATACTAAACCAAAACTCAACATCTATCAGATCAGTATAATATTCAGTT
>CALUPI010000003.1 GCA_944322645.1 uncultured Ureaplasma sp. | reverse complement strand
CAGTTCATCCAAGAGATAATTCCTGCTCATATAACTCTATTGGATTTACATCATGCTGAATTTTTTTAATAATAATTGCTGTTTGATATGGTCTATGTCAATTTCCCATTTTTGCCTCTTTTCTGGGTAATTTATCTCAAACTCTCTAAAAGAATGAATATAAAAACTTAATAATATATTTATTAGGAAATAATCTAATAATTGAATATATTAATATTAGTTCAATTAATATAAATTAATTAATAATTATTAACAATAATTGATATCAACGTATCCCCTATTAGTGGACAACACTAATGGAGGATACATTTATAGAAGTTGAATTCCTCATTTTTTTATATTTTAAAAACAAAGGCATTATTTACATAAAATAAACAAATTTTAATAATATCATCAGCTGATCATTCTTCAATCCCAACTGTGATCATATTGGCGTTTTCATATTGAGTTTTAACAAATTTATTGTCCTTTGAAATTATTAAATTCTTTATTTCATAAAAATTATTAGTAATTTCTCTAATGGTAATTGCAGTATTTGATAAAACTATTCCTATTTTTTGTGATTCATACATTTTAATAGTATTTGCTAATTTATAAACATTTTGAACAAAATCAGATTCTGGATCAAAATATTCTACATCAAACTTTAAATCTATTAAACGTTTAATTAAATCCCTTTGTATATATTTAGAATTTGCATTTCCACATACTAATATTTTTGGTTTCATATTATTTAGCTTCCAAACTTATAATTTCAAAAATAACCTTATTAATATTTTTGCCTAACAAATGAAACTTTTTTTCATATTCAGAGGCAACATTATTAATATTATAACTATTTTTTAAATCATTATACAAATTTGTAGTTTGATAAATAATTTTATAATTATCTGGATTGGATAGTAATATTTCATCAATTGTTCATTTAAACAAATTATCATTATCTGTTTTAAATTCAATTTGTGAGTTTTTGTTTAACAATTCATAATAAATATTTAAAAAATTAGGATGTGTTAATCTTCTTTTTGCATGTCTTTTTTTAGGTCATGGGTCACTAAAATTTAAATAAATTTTATCAATTGAATGAGATGGAATAATTTTATTTAATAATTGAGCATCCATAGAAAAGATTCTTAAATTTTTAATTTTATGTTTTTTAACTTTATTAATTGCTTTTACCAAAACAGTATCATATTTTTCAATTCCAATATAATTAATATTTGGATTGTTAATTGCATTATTAATAATAAAATCTCCTTTTCCCATACCTATTTCAATATGTATAGGATTATCATTATTAAAAATACTAGTTAAATCAATTTTTTCTGACCTATCATTAAAAGAATAAACAATTTCACATTCTGATAATTTTTGTTTTGCATTTTTATCATTTCTTAATCTCATAAATTATCATTCCTTATTAAATATTTCTTCTAAACATAAACCATCAAAATTCTTTTGACGATATAAATCATAAAGGGCAATTGCAACTGAATTTGCAATATTGATACATATTAAATTCTCACTCATAGGAATTCTTATACATCTATTTAAATTGCTCTTTAAAATTTGTTTGTTTATTCCATAATGCTCATTACCAAAAACTAAATAAATATCATTATTAAAGTTATATTGAATATCTGATGGTGTTTTCTTGCCATATCTTGTAAAATAATAAATTTCACTTGGATTATTTTTCCCTAAAAAATCATCTCAATCGTCATATTCATAACAATCAATCATTTCAAAATGATTTGTTGATGATCTTTTTAATTTACTTTTATCTCAAATAAAGCCAAATGGTCTTATAAGATGCAATTTAGCCTTAAATGCTAAACATGTTCGTGCTATGTTTCCGACATTCTCAATTATACTTGGTTCATATAAAATTATATTTATAGTCATATCTAATATTCCTTTAAAAAATTAATAATGCTATTTGTTAGATGCGTCGGTGTAGAAGTTCCACTTGTAATTGCAACCTTGTTTACACCTTCTAATCATTTTAGATTAATATCATTAATAGAGTTTATTAAATAACTATTAATATTTTTAGATCTTGCAATTTTTAATAATTCATTACTATTACTTGACTTATGATGTCCTATTACCAAAAATAAATCTACAGGTATATTAAAATCAAATAATGCTTTTTGTCTTTGTGTAGTTGCATCACATATGTCATTAAAAATATTAATATTTGGAAAACTATTTTTAAGTTTATTATGGATATGATTAATATCAAAAATTGATAGAGTGGTTTGATTATAAACATCAATTGGGTAATCATTATCGATTTGAATATTATAATTATTGCATTGATAATCAATAAAAATAATATTTTTATCAATTGATAAAATCGCATTTGTTTCAGGATGATTTCTTTTACCAATAAAAATTACATTGTGTTTATTATTTAAGGATTGATTGATTAATTCATGAGTTTTATAAACATACTTACATGTTGTGTTTATAACTTTATAACCCTTTTTAAGCGCCAAATGAATTGTTTTTAAATCGGTACCATGTGCACTTAAAATAATTATTTCCCCATTTTTAGCATATGGTAAATTATCAACCAGTTCATAACGAGATAGATAAGTGTCATCTAAAATATTAATTTTAGAATCGAACTCTTTTATCATTTCAGGATTATGAACAAATAATCCTAACATATAGATAGTTTTATTTGAATTTAGTTTTAATGTTTGCATAACAATTTTTCATGCATCAATAACACCATAACAATAACCGCGAGGAGAAATTTTAAAAATTTGCATAATATTATTTTAAATTAGCGATTTTTTCTTTTAAATTACTATATTGTAATTGATATTTGGATAGTTTTTCTTTTTCTAAATTAACTTTTTCTTTAGGTGCCTTTTGAATAAAGTTAGGATTAAACAATAATTCATGACAACGTTTAATTTCTGACTCAACAAAAACTAATTGTTCTTCTAATTTCTTTAATTCTAAACCATTATCAATTAAATTTTCTAAATTCACTTGGATATTAATTGAGTTTGTAATTATATCAATATGATTATCATTTAAAATATCAGTAATATAAATATTATTAATATTTAAATATTTATCAAAAAAACTACGATTACCTTCTATAATTTTAGAATTTATTAAAATATTAATTGGTTGCTTATTAGATAAATTTCTATCTTTTCTTAATTTTCTAATTTCTGATAAAATATCAAATAAAATTTCAGATTCTTGAATATTTGAATTATTAAGGTCAATTAAATTAGGAAATCTTTCCATCATTATTGATTCTAAAGAATGAGGTAAACATTGATAAATTTCTTCTGTGACAAATGGGACAAAAGGATGAATTAATATTAATACTTGTTTTAACACATATCCTAATATAGAAATAGTTTGAATGTTGTTATTTTTAATATCAATCTTTGTAATTTCTAAATATTTATTTAAAAATTCATCTCATACAAATTCATATATTTTTTTAAATGCAACAACAAAATTAAAAGTATCCATATTCTTTTTTACTTCTGAAACCAATAAATTTAACTTGCTTATAATTCACAAATTTAAACCAGATAAATTTTGAATTTCTAAATTAGTTAAATTAAAATCAAAGCAATTTGAATTTTCAATGTTTAAAATATAACGAGCACCATTCCATAGTTTATTAATAAAATTTCAATTTGCTTTTATCTTTTCTTCTGAGAAATTTAAATCTTCACCAAGAGTTGAAGTAGTTGTTAAAAATAAACGTAATGAGTCACAACCATATTGATCAATAACATCCATTGGGTCAATTCCATTACCTAAAGACTTTGACATTTTTCTACCTTGTGAATCTCTAATTAATCCATGGATCAAAACATTATTGAATGGTTTTAAATTGGTAAAATATTTTGAAAACATCATCATTCTACTTACTCAAAAGAAAATAATGTCATAACCTGTTACTAA
Organism: uncultured Ureaplasma sp.; assembly: GCA_944322645.1. GTDB lineage: Bacteria > Bacillota_I > Bacilli_A > Mycoplasmatales > Mycoplasmoidaceae > Ureaplasma. Next base: position 51,709 of record CALUPI010000003.1, on the reverse strand, counting down.
GACACTTGTTGGAAAATATTTATCCAATAGATCAGTTTTAAATGGTCAACCTAATGTTATAAATGGTCATAAACCTGATGAAAATCAGGTGTCTAATACATCAGGGTCTCTTACTCAATTTTGTTCATCTTTCGGTGGTTTTATGTCACAATAAATTTCATTAGTTATTTTATTGTATCAAATTGGAATTTGATGTCCTCATCACAATTGACGACTAATACATCAATCTTCAATATTTTCTAGTCACTGATTTAATGTATTACTAAAGTGGTCAGGAATAAAATTAACCTTAGATTCCAGATTTTTTTGCATCTCAATTACTTTATTAGCTAATGGCTTAATATCAATAAATCATTGTCATGATAAATATGGTTCAACAATTGTATTAGTTCTTTCTGAATAACCAATTTTATTTTCTATTTCTTCAATATGATCAACTAAATCTAAATCAATTAATTTTTCTACCAATTTATGTCGACATTCAAATCTATCTAAATTAGAAAACTCACCTAAATTATCAATCATTGTAGCGTTTGGTTTAAAAATATTAATAATATCTAAATTATGACGCTTCGCTAACTCATTATCATTAAAGTCATGGGCTGGAGTACATTTCATTAAACCTGTACCAAATTCAATATCAATATAATCATCAAAAATAAGTGGAAGAAGTTTATTATTAGCAGGATTAATAAACTTTTTATTTGCAAATTTTTTATATCTATCATCATTTGGATTAGCAACTAAACATACATCACCAAACATAGTTTCAGGACGAGTAGTGGCTACAATCACAAACTCAGATTTATCTTCAGTATAATACTTGAAATAATACATTTTGGATTTTGAATCTTTATGAATTACTTCAATATTAGAAATGGCAGTTTCTAGAATCGGATCTCAATTAACTAGTTTTTTCTTACGATATATAAGATTATTCTTATACAATTCAACAAAAACATAATTTACTGCCTGATTCATATCATTATCCATAGTAAATTTTTCATAATCATATGAAAGAGCTATTCCCATTTTTTTTCATTGTTTATGAATAAAGTCAGATTGATTTTTAGCTCATATCCAAAGTTTATCTAAAAACTTATCTCTACCCAAATCAGTTGAAGTTACATTTTCTTCTTCTTTAAGTATTTTTTCAAATTTTGTTTGTGTTGCAATTCCAGCATGATCAGTCCCTGGAACTCATAATACATTTTTACCTAACAAAATATTATATCTAACTAAAAGATCTTGTAAACTAACATCTCATGCATGACCTAAATGTAGCTTCCCCGTAACATTAGGAGGCGGCAGAATTACTGTAAATGTTTCATTTGATTGATTATTTGGCGAAAACAATTTTTTTTCTAATCAATATTCATATTTATCTTTTTCAACATCAATATGATTATATTTATCATTTATTTTTTTCATAATTACCTCTACTTATGTTTTTGATTAATTCCATATATTATGGATCTTAATTTATTAATATTTTCCTTGTTTTTCACAGATATTGGAAGCAAATTATCTACTGATATATTTAAAAAATTGCTAATTTTTAATTTATTATTATCAAAATGAGAATTATTTACCCGATCTGATTTTGTTAACAATACAATGTGATCAATATTATGTTTTTTACTAAGTTGATTTAAATATTTTGACATTTCAACATCATCATTAGTAATTACATCAATATTGCATAACTGAAATACACAAACTAATCTATTTGACCAAGATAAATATTCCTTAATTAAATTTTGAATTAACTCAGAATCTTTACCTGATGTTTTTGAATAACCATAACCAGGTAAATCCACCAATATAAATTTATCAAAATCAAAAAAATTAACCAATTTTGTATGGCCGGGAGTTGATGATGTTTTGGCAATTTTTTGATTTGCTAATGCATTTATCAAACTAGATTTACCAACATTTGATCTTCCAACAAAACAAAATTGATTTCTACTATCTTCAAAATATTGAGCAACAAAATTAGCAGATTTTATAAATTTAACCATTATTTTACTTTAACAGCACGACGATAAATATCATTAATTTGTTTTTCAGTTGGTTTTCTACCAACTTGAGAATAAATCATACGAATTGTTTCTTTTGTAATTGGAGGATTTTTCTTTAATTGACGCTTAAAAATATATTTTGCAACAAAAAAACCAATTACAACACCAATAATAATTCCTAATATAACCATACCCACGGCTAAACCTGCAACGGCACCTGCACTTCACATACAAACAATACTCCTTTAATAAATATATTATTAATAAATATTATATTATATTTTTTTATTATCACAATTATTCAGATTCATAAATATAAATTCTTTTGATATTTTTAACTACTTTTTTAACAACATCTAATTCAATAACAACTGCGCAGAATTGATAAAGTCCGCCTTGATCAATAATATTATAATGATTGGATTGATTCATATATGTTTTAACAATTTCCTCACCATTTGCCCCAATAATACCATCAGTAGAACCTGTTGAACCAACATCAGTAATATAAGCTGTGTTTTCTCTTATTCTTTCATCTGCAGTTTGAACATGGGTATGAGTTCCAATTATGGCTGTGAGTTTGCCTTTAAATGCATAGAATAAAGCATTTTTTTCGCTAGTTGTTTCAGCATGAAAATCAAGAATATGAAAATCAGTAGTTTCTTCATATGTTAATAAATTCTTTAAATATAAAAATGGATTAGTTTGAATATTTTTAAATTTAACTGATAAACCTAATAAATTAGTTATTCTTATACTACAACCATTAATATATATAATTCTGGAACCACTACCAAATTTATTATATTGATGATCTAAAATAATATTAGCCGGACGAACAATATTTTTGTTTTCTAAAATTTTTTCAATATCATCTTGTTTTCAAGTATGGTTGCCCATAGTAAAAAAATCAATGCCATAACTCATTAATTCTTGATAATGAAATAATGACAAACCACTACAATTTGTGGTATTCTCAGCATTTGCAATAACAAAATCTATATTATATTTTTTTTTAACATTAAACAATTCTGATTTAATTGCTCTAATGCCAGTGTCAGAAAAAATGTCACCAATAAATAGTATATTCATAATTAAACTACTATAATTTTATCAAATTTAATAAATTTAAATTGCTTAAAATCCAATGAAGAATTTATTAATGATTCTTTAAAACATAAACCTATTTTAAGGCCTTTATATTTTCTTAAAAACTCATATTCATTAACACTATAAATGTATCCATAACTATTTTTGTATAATTGTAATGGATAAACAATAACATCAATATTTTTGAGATTATTTTTTTTAGATTTGGGATATGAATATATTCCATCATCAATTGAAACAAAATTTGTAATTTTATTGATTGAAGAAATTGATAAATTATTACTACAATCTTCAATAATATAAACCTTTTTATTTTTTTTAATTAATTCATCAACAATTGCATAATAATCTATACAATCATGTTTTCTTCTAAAAAAAGCAATTTCATGGCAATTAGATAAATCTATATATTTAAAAAAATTATTATAAATTTGAGAAAAAATCAAAAAAAGCTCAAAATCATTTTTTTGAGATATTTTTTTACAAGATACCTTTAATAAATTAAAAATTTTAATATTCATTCTAAATTACTTGTCTTTTTATTGATTTATGATTATACACTATATTTTTAACACCATATGGAGGTTTAAAAGAAATTTCTAATACATCATTGTTAATACCGATTACAACACCAATTCCAAAAACAATATGTATAATTTTATCACCCACCTTATAATCATTGACACTATTAGCATCATATTTTTGATCTAAATCAATTTTTTGTTTATTTTTGGAATCAAATCAATCTAAATCTTGATTTGATTTGGTAACGAATTGATTTTTAATAATATTTAAATTGATGTTATCAATATCTTTTAGAAAACGAGATGGTTCTTTTTCCTTTTTTAAATTAAAATTATAAGTTCTATTAGCGGTTATAAACAATTCTTTTTTTGCACGTGTAATTGCAACATATGCCAAACGTCTTTCCTCTTCAATATTATTTTCTTCAATACTGTGAATTGATGGAAATATTCCATCACAAAAACCAACTAAAAATACATATTTGAACTCTAAACCTTTAGCAGTGTGGACTGTCATTAAATTAATAGCATTTTCATTCTTCTTTTTATCATCTAATAAAGTATATAGCATTACTTCTTGCAAATAATTAGTAAGTGTTGCATCATTTGGATGCCTATTTTCAAAATTTGCAATTCCATTTCTTAATTCATCTAGGTTTTTACTAACTGTTATTAAACGCTTTGGTTCTGTTGATTCAACATATGATAAATATTGACTTTTATTCAACAATTCATCAAATAAATCTACTAATGAATTAAATTTAGTATTTTTAAAATAATCAATAAAATTAATAAAATTATGAACTGATTGTTTCTGAGCACTACTTAGAGTTTCAATTTTATCAATTTCACATATTGCATCATAGAATGATAAGTTATTATTATTTGAATAATCTAAAATGTGTTTTACAGTTTGATCACTAATTTTTCTACGAGGAATATTGATAATTCTTCTTATTGATAAATCATCATTATTGTCAATGACATTTAAATATGCAATAATATCTTTAATTTCTGTTCTTTGATAAAATTTAAATCCACCATATAAATTATATTTATACCCCTCTGATACTAGTGCTTGTTCATATGGACGGGATAAATAATTACTACGATATAAAATTACAATATCTTTTAGTTCTACATCAGAATTCAATGCTAAAACTGAGTTTATTTTTCTTACTACAAAATTAGCTTCTTCTTCTTCAGAATCTGCTAGAAAAAAAGAAGGTTTTAAGTTGTTAGTTTTTGAATATAAATTTTTAATAATTCGATTTTTATTTTTATTTATTAATGTATTGGCAGCATTTAATATCTCTTGAGTCGAACGATAATTTTCTTCAAGTTTAACAACTTGAATTTGCTTATTTTCATAATTTAAAAAATTATGAATAATTTTGGGATTTGCACCTCTGAATGTATATATACTTTGATCTTCGTCACCTACTGCAAATATATTATGATTTTTTGATGCTAACAACATTAAAAGTTTATATTGAATATCATTTGTATCTTGAAATTCATCAACCAAAATTATATCAAAACGACTAGATCAATATTCAAGTGAATCTGAAAAATTAGATAATATAAAATTTGTAAAATTTAAAATATCATTAAAATCAACATAATTGTACATTTCAAACTTTTTTACATAATTTATATATGTAGTTTTTACCATTTGGATTTGTTTAATACCTATTATTTCTAATTTATTTAAAATGTTATAGTCATTTTCTAAACTACTAATATCATAGATATTAGATTTTAAATAATCAATTATATATAACATTTTTTTGGGACTAATTATTGTTTTATCATAATGATTATTTTCATATATATCTTTAATGATAGTTAATGCTTCCTCATCATCTCCAATTATTTTAAAATTATTTTTTCTATTTAATTTATAAAATTCTCTTCTTAAAATTCTTATACATATAGAATGAAATGTTCCAATTCAATCAAGTGGATATCCAACACTTTTCTTTATTCTGTCATTCATTTCAGTTGCCGCTTTATTTGTAAAGGTAATAGCCAAAATTCTATCAGGATTGATATGTTGATCTAAAATCAGGTGTAATACTCTACTTGTAATTACTGTAGTTTTACCTGTTCCAGCACCTGCCATAACCATTACAGATTCCATAGGAAATGTCACAGCTTCCAATTGATTCTTATTTAAATTTTCAAAATTTTTATTCATATTCTCACCATTCTAAAACAAATAATATTTTATTAAAAAAAGAATTTTTTTTCATAATATTTTTCTAATAATTTATTATTAATATTTTTTTAAAAAAAATAATAAAAATAACTAAAAAATATTTTTTAAAAAATAAAAAAGTCATTGATACATAATAATTTTATTAAAATTTAATTATTTTTTTAATATGAAATAAAAAAGCACTATAAATAGTGCAATTTTATTGTAAGTTATAAGCCGCATTCTGTACTTTAAAAAGTGTCAATTATTTATCTATCAATTTTGTAAAAATCGATTTGAGTTTCTCTTCATTTTGATCACTCAATTCCCCTACCAAAATTTGGGTTTCTAGCTTGTAGGGTTTACCCCGTTTCACTCCAACCATTACTGATTAGTTTCGTCACTGTGGCACCTTAGAAATTATTGTCAACCACGTGGGTCCAAAATAATTTGCCGTTGATCATTACAATCACCTCATGTTATTAGCATGAGTACAAACACTACAACCATCTCAGGTTGTGCTAGTGCGGACTTTCCTCTGCAATTTGCAGCAATTGACCACTTACAATTTGTATTTTATATTAAAAAAATGAAAATTTCATGATATTATATTATTAATCACTAAAAAAAATTTTTTAGTGATTAACTTATAAAAATTAATAATTTATGTTATTATTAAGTTAAGTTATTGATTTTTATATGTTTTTTTAAAGAAAAGGAATTTATTTTTTTAACAAATTTTATTTTTATTTTGAAATTATTAATTTAAAACTTGATCATTAATTCATACTACCCCCACAAACATTTTTAAACATTTATTTTCGAAATAAATAATTGAAAAATTTTATAAAAAAATAAAAAAAGTGCTTGTATATAAGGCACTTTTTTTATTTTTAATGTTTTATTTTTTTTAAAAAAAATAATTTGAAACTGATAAATTTAATTATTAAATACGAAATTTTTAAACATTTTTTTTGATCTTTTTTTATGCATATTTGAAAACTTTAAGTAATAAAAAAAATTAAATTTAGAATATAAAATAATGTATCTTTTACATTCTTTCCAACTAAACCCAATAATTTCACATTTTATTTTAAATTAATAATGTTCTAATATAATAATAATTTATGTTTATAATTAGGTAATAATATTAGTATTTACGATAACCAAAATTTCAAAATAAATTAATTATTATAAATTAAAAGTATTAATATAAATATTTATAATGACTAAAATAAATTATGTTCAGTAATATGTAATTTTAAAATATGCTTTTTATCAATTATTAATAATTAACATAATAACCAATAAAACACTAATAATTTATTGATTTTATGTTTTTAACATAAATATATTAGTAACAACAGATGTTATTATATAAATTTTCAATCTTTAATCAGATTTAGTACAAATATATAAATATCTATTATTGTATTACTTATGATTATTAATTAATAATAAAAAATAACAACTAAAACAATTATAAATGTTGTGATAGTTGTTATTTTTATTAGAATAATATACAAAGTATATTATATATTAAAAAATGGTGCCTAGAAAGGGACTTGAACCCTTATGATTATTCATCGGTAGATTTTGAGTCTACTGCGTCTGCCATTCCGCCATCTAGGCAAAATTATGAAACTAAAAAAGTTATCATTATTCCAAATATAACAAAAAAAACCAATATAAAAAACATTAATAATGAATTAAATCAATTAGAATTTTTAATGTTTTTATTATTGTTGTATTTTTCTAAATTGGGAATATTTTTAATTAATTCAAAATCATTCTTTTTATTAGAATTCATAATTAGTTATTTTTGTCTAAAATCTTTTTTCCTTTATATGAACCGCATGCATGACATACACGGTGTGGTTGAGTTAATACTCCACAACTTTTACAAGTTACAGAATTTGCCACTTCTAAATGATCATGACTACGACGCATACCTTTACGAGATTTACTTACTCTTCTTTGTTGTACAGCCATAATTAAATCCTTAAAATAAAATATACTAATATATTATACATAAAAAATAAATATTTAAATACATAAATTCATATAAATAGTAATAAAATAAAAACATGCAAATATTTTATTCTTCTGATGAAAATATTCTTGAAATAGAATTGAAAAATCATATCCAAAAATATGATGGATTTGATATTTTGTATTGAACATCAACATTAGAGGAATTGTATTTTGAAATCAATCAATTTTCTTTAAATATATTACCAAAAATTTACATTATTAAAAGTGTTGATTTTTTTAGTAATAAGAAAAAATATTTTGAGGTTGAAAAATATTTAAACTTATTGTCCAAATTAAATCAAAATATAATTATTACAACAACTAAAATAATGTTCGATGATAGTATAAATAATTTTTTAAAAAAAATTAAATTGAATGAATTTAAAAAAAGTAATCAAAAAGAAATTATTAAAAATTATTTATATTTATCCAAAATTCGTTTTGATGATGAAATTCTAGAATACATATCGGAAAAATTACCAAATAATAAAATTTGAATTCACAATGAACTAAATAAAATTAAATTACATAATTGTATAAATAAAGATTTAGTTGATAATTTAATTTTAGATTATCAAAATTTTGAAATTTTTAAAATGTGTGAGTCAATTTTATCTAATAATTTACAACAAACTTTAAAACATTATTCCTATTCAATTCAAAACAACATATCAATTGAGGAAATTCTATCCATTTTGTCATCATATTTTGTAAAGATTTATATCTTAAAAGAAGCTTTAAATTCAGAAAATAATATTAATAATATTACTGAAAAATATCAAATTAATAAATTTTGATTTAATAATATATATTATTTTCTAAAAAATATTTCAATTAATAAGTTAAAATATATATTAAATAATTTATTTAAATTTGATTTATCATTGAAGACTATAAATTTAGATAAATATTTAAATTTTAAACTTTTACTTCTAAATTTTTTTAAGGAATAAAAATGACTGAAAAAGAAAAACAAAATTATGATCTTGTTGTTCATTATTTAGACATTATTTTTTTAGATAACAAAACAACTGATTTATTAAGATCAGATAAAAATTTTCAAGAAATTATTACTAATGACATTTCAATTGTTAAATATTTTGACAAAATTGAATCTAATAGTAATAATTCTAATAGATTTATCAAAAGTTATGAAATGATAACTACTAAAAAATTTGTTAATAATGATAAGTTAAACTTTTCAAATTTTAATGATATTGTTGACACTATTAAATATACGAATATTTATTTATTGAACACATTAAGATTATCAATTGAACAAATAGATAGTATTAATAAATCAAATAATGAGGCAAATATAAAAGAAGAAACTAGTCGTGAAATTCCTTCATCTAATGAATTTCAAGGAAATTATAAGTCTGATGAAGAAATTATTAGAAGTAGTGGATATACAATGCATGATGTTGCTGATCAATTAATAATGACACAGGCCAATATGATTCTTAGCAAGAATATTTCTAAAGGCAAAGTTTATATATATAATTCAAAACCAAAATTTATACCAATAATTAAGTTCATTGTTATTGCATTATTGTTTGTAATGTTTGTATTATCCATTGCTGCATTTGCATTAGTTGCCAAATACGGAGAAAATGTTGAAGTTATTGTAGATGGAAATAGTAATTTACAATTCTTTAGTAATTCTTCAATTGCAAGTTATATATTTCAATTTATATTTGTTTTAGCAATACTAGGATTTATTTCATTTTCTATGTTTAAAAATTTTAAAAATGATAATTCTAAATATAAATTCTCATGAGGTGTAATGAGTTTCTATATTGTATTATTCCTAATGTCAACATTTATGTTTAGTTGAAATATATTAATTAATAAACCTAATATTGCTAATCCTGGTTCTAATTCAGCACATCAAATTTTTACAAATGCTGCTAATATTCAAATTGCTATATTTGTTGTTATTGGTCTTGTAGTGATATTTACAGTGATTGGAGCTATTTTAAATCCAAAAAGAGATGAAAAACGTATTATGAAATTATTAGAACAATATGCTTCTGAAATTAGAAATGGTCAAATTGATACTAGCAATTTAGGTGGTGGATCAATGTTTAGTGGGCCATTTGGACCATCTAGTTGATTTTAAGAATTATCACTAAAAAGAAGAGGTTATATTTTATTATGAATAAAAAGTCTAAGATAATTGGGTTATCAACATTTGCTTTATTTTTAACTGGTATCTCTACAACTCTAGGAATTACACTTACCTCATGTTCCAAAAAAACTGAATCTGTAAATTCAGGTAATTTTAATTACTTAAATGTATCGAGTAATATTCAACAACGTTGTCAATCTACTATAGATAAAAATAATATCTCTTATCCAGACTCTCTAAACTCTCTAGACTCTTCTAATTCAAATAACGGTATAATATTAAAAAATTATATTTCAAATGCTATTGGTATTGATATTTTAGATTTTACATTAAAACCTGGATCAAATTTTATTTTGGTAAATCTTTCTGATAAATTAAACAATAGATTTAATTCAAAAACTCCTGAAAACACTGAATCAATCAATGATGGTTTAACATTAAAAATAAAAAATATTGAATGAGCAGTTGATCAAAATGATGATTTAGATGTTTTATTAAGAAGATTTCATTGATGAAACATTGATTTAAATTCACTACAAAAATGTATAAATGACAATAAAATTTTTTCAAGTTATATAATAAATCAATATTCTCCAAATGAAATGAATATTGATAAAATAATTTTTAATAAATTAATTCTATATGGAAAACAACAAGGAAATGATCCAAAAGAAATAATCCAAAATTTAGTTAAATATTTTGAATATAAAGTTGATTTCACTCAAGAAAGTAATGGTAGTTATTCAATTGGAACATTACAAGTTATTAGTAAATCTCCAAAATATAGATTTATTATTTCAGATGGAACTATACCTTCAAATATGTCTATTTCTGATGATAGAATGACTTTATCTATTTCTAATTTAGATTTTCCAACATATATATTAAGTGATTTAGATAATTCTATAATTTTTGAAAAAATTCAAGCAATTTTCAAGGATAAACCCATTGAAACTAAAGATATTGCTACAATAAATAATGCCATTTATAATCAAATATTAAATAAATTTGGGAATGTCAAAGATATTACTAAGAATGTTCCGGTTTTATCACTTGAAAATGTTACAATAAATACACAAATTGATAACGAAAATAGTATTACATATAAAGATTTTGAAACTCCTGCAACAATTACTATTGATTTAAATGGTTCAAATATAAAAACTAATATGGTTTCTGATGAAAAAATTGAATATTTAGATAATGGTAAAATACTTATTCATATTGATGTTGATGTTACACCATTTAAAGTAGAAATACAAAACCCAAATTTAAGTAGTCAAATTTCTAATATTTTGGATACATATCAAATTGAAAGACCTGATGATTTAGCAAATCAAAAGGCAGCAGTATCTAAAATTTTTGAAAAAATTAATCAATCATATGAATTAGGAGCAGAAAATAGTGATTCTTATGATCCAATTGAACACTATATAACTCCAAGTGAAGTTACTTGAAGTTGTCAATATTCACATTCCTCAAATAAAATTCAATATTATAATCTTATTTTTGAACTTAATGAAGACATTAACAAGGAATTTGAAAAACTTGATGGTGTTAATGTTAATTCAATAGAAATTAAGGATGCAAGTAGTGAAAAAGAACATTATAAAAATAAAATTTTAATAATTAAAAATATAAATTTCTATATGCCATATAATTTAATTGATACAGATAATCTTATTAATAAAATTCAACAAACTATCAATGAATTAGAAATTATTAGTTATAAAGATTTTAATTATTATAAAGATGTTTTCTTTCAAAAGGTATTTGGAAATATATTACCATCTGACAAGGCAACTGTAGAAGTTGGTCCAAATTCATTTAAAATTACTATTAACCAAAATTATGATTATATGTTTGATGTTAATGGATATCCCACTAAGATATTTGAAACTAATGTAGAATGATTTAATAAAGAATATATTGTTACAGATGAAACTATTAAGATATTAAAGCGATTTATTAATGATAATAATATTCAAAAAAATACTAACATATCAATTTATAGTGAACAATTATTACAAACATTATTTGGTAATAATGTATACAATAATGATGTTGCAGTTGAAATAATTCCAAAAGATCCAAATGATTATGAAAACACTAGTGTCCAATTTGCCTTTACTGTCAAACCGGATTCTAATTTAACATATGTTTTAGGTGAATTAAATAATGAAAATGCTGCTAATGTTAATTTAGTTAGTGGAGGCGAATTGATAATTACTGTAGATGTACTTCAAACAACATTAGAAATTGATGCAAATTTAATCAAAGAACAGTTTATCGCTACCATTGAACAATTAAATATTACTAATTTTGTAGATACAATTAAAGGTCCGTTTTTTTTAAATGCATTAGGAACAAATATTTATAATGAATTAATTAAAAATAATAGTTATATTCCTTCAATTATTAATTTAACTCAGTTTAATAAAAATATTAATACATTACAACTTTTAAAAAATGGAGATCAAATTAAAATTCTAAGTTCTAATAATAACTTAAAATTCTTATATACAACTTCTTCTGGTACATCATCATTATCAAATGTAGTATATATTGATGGTGTTAATCTTTCTTAATATTACAAAGATACTTAATTGTTTTTATTATTTCATCAATAGTTGCTGATCTACTCAGATCAGCAATTTTTTTATCTACTCCACATATAAATGGACCATAAAATTTAGAATATTGAGATTCAACTTTGTATGCTATATTTCCAGCATTTAAATTTGGAAATACAAAAATGTGTGGTTGAAAATATTTTTTAAAATTTGTTTTTTTAAAATAAATATCCTTATTAATTGAAGCATCATATTGAATAGGTCCAATTAAATTAATCTTATATTTTAAATGATCTCAATTAGTTTCATTAATTAATTTATTATATATTTTTATAGATTCATCATTAGAATCTTCCATAGTAGAAAAACTAAGTAAATGAACATTAATTGTCTTTATATTCTTAACATTGTTATAATATAATTCACAAGCATTAAGAATTATTTTATAAAATTGTTCATAATTAGGATTTATATTTAAGGCACAATCTGTTCAAATAGAAATATTTTTATTTTTTTCACAAATAAATGAAGTTGATAAGATATTTTGACCAAAAAAAATTATAGAATATATAAACACAATTTTAGATGTGTATATATGACCAATCACAATTCCATCATATATATTTTTATAAATTGCATAAAAAGACTTTAATAATACATTATTTTGATCAATTTGAATATTATATTTCTTAATAAGTGGATGTTCTGAAATTTTGTCTAACTTAAATTCTTCTATTCATTTTTCATCTAAATTAGGATGACGTTCTATTTTTATGTTTTCCTCATTTAAATTATTAATAGCTTCTTCAATTTCTGGTGTATTTTCGATTATTAATATTCTTTTTTTATCAATTAAAGTCATTTTTTATTTTCTCCTTTATAGCTTTTACAATATTGGTAGGAATTATTTGTTCAAGCTCGAAATTTGAAGCAAAATAAATATCCTTTAAAGTTGGATATTTTGATAATAATTTGTTGATTCTAACTTTACCCATGCCTGGAATATCATTGAAAAATGATATAAACTTGTTTTTAATATTTTTATTTCTAAAATTTAAAATTGCTCAATTATGAACTTCTTCTTGAATATTTAATAACAATAAATATAATTGAGAAGATTTATCTAAAATAATTTCATTATTATCAATAATAATTGAATTAGTTTTATGGTTATCATCTTTTTTTAAGCCTATAACCTTTATTGTTGTTAAATTCAATGATTGTAGCACTTCATTTGCTGCAGAAACTTGGATTTTTCCTCCATCAACTATTAATAGATTTGGTAATTGCTCATTATATTTTAATGCATGCGAATATCTTTTATAAAGAGCCTGTTTTATGTAATTGTAATCACCTATTCCATTATCATTATTTAAATTATATTTTCGGTACATTTTCTTATTTGGAACACCATTTATATATACAACAACTCCAGCGATTGGATCAGTATAACTAATATTACTAATATCAATTACATCAATACGATATAAATTATCAATATTGATTATTTTCTTAAGTTCTAAATATGAATTAGCAATAAAATTAGATTTAATTTTTAATGTTTTTATATTTCGTTCATAATTATCTTTGGCATTATTAAGAGAAAATTCTAAATGTTGTCGATCTATATCTGAAATTGGGCTAATAAAATTAGTTGAAAATATATTAGATAATTCTTGAATATAATTTTCATTTAAGGATACTACAATTTTTTTAGGTGTTTTATTAATAGAATAATATTGCATCAAGTAATTGGTTATTATCCCTTCGATATCATCATCAAAAATTTCATGTATATGATCATGTTTATTTAATAATTTACCATCAACATAAGAAATAATATTTATTGATATAAAATTTTCTTTTTCATAATATGAAATATAATCAGCATATTTATTGCTATTTAATTGAACTAATTGAGAATTTGCAATTTTTTCTAAAGCTAAATATACATCATGATATTTTTGAGCTTGCTCATAATTGTATAATTGACAGGATTGAGATTCTCATTTTAAAATTTCTGATTGTAGTTCACTAACTTTACCATTAAAAATATCATCTAAATATTCTTTTCATTTTTTATAAATTTCATTAGAATTTTTATTAGTATATAAATTAGCATTATATTGATTTAATCCATTTTTATTAAATGGTGAAATTTCTAACAACAATTTATAAACATCATAAGATTTTAAACTTGAATCAGCTATTGGTCCATAATATTTCCCTTTTATTGAATTATACTTATGAGTGTATAATAACTTTGGATCTTTATTACTCTCAGTTAAAACAATATAAGGATAATCAGATGTATCTTTTAATAAAATATTGTATTTAGGATAATATTTTTTTATTAAATTATTTTCTAGGATTAATGCCTCATTTACATTATCAACAATTATGTAATCAAAATCACATATTGTTGAAACTAACTGAGTAGTTTTTAAATCTTTTGGTGAATCAAAATATTGATGCATCCGGTTATATAAATTTTTTGCTTTTCCAACATATATAACATTTCCATCATTATTTTTTCATAAATAACAACCTGGTTTTTTAGGTACCAGACTGAGTTTATTTAATATTTGATTCCTATTCATATTAAATTTGTCTATTAATTATTTTACTAATTCTTTCTACTGAGACATATATTTCATAAATTTCATCAGAAATAATTATAAAATTGCCAAATTTAGTAGAAATTTTTATATAGTTATTAATTAATTTTAATTGATTTATATCTACTCATTTAATTGATCTTATATCAATTGCATTTGAAATTATTAATCTTTGATTAGATAAAAAAATTTCATTTTTATCTTCGAAATCACTATAATGATTATCATGAATAAATTTTAAGCAACTAAATTTAAATCATATTTCTTCATTCTTATTTACATTAAAATCAACTATCATTTTTTTTATATTACGCGTTTTACAAAAATTAATTGACTCATAATGTTCAATATAATTTTTTTCATATCCATTTAAATGGTTTTCCAAATCAAGAATTTTAATTATATATAATAAATTTTTTAAGTATCCAGAATTAATATTTTGATTATTAAAAATTCATTCTTTAAGAATTTGAAATCTATATGACAAAAAAATTGATTCATAATTAATATTTCATAAATCATATATACTTTTAGAGTAAAAACTATCAATATTGTTTAGATTTAGGTTAATTTTTAATTTTTTTAAATATTTACTTTCATTATAATTATTAATAATTAATGGACGATAAAATAATGCTGTCATAATAATTATTTCTTTCTCTTTAATAGAAAATAAACCAATAATAATATTAAGCCAAATAAAATGGTTAATATACAAAAAATTATAAAGTTACGTTTGTTGGCTGCATGTTTAATTGCAGCAATTTCATCTTCACTCAATATATTTGTTGTGTATGTAGATTCAATACGTTTTATTCTAATTGTATTCATAAATAATATTACAATTTGATATAAGAACAAAAATCCTACAGTTGAACAAACTACAATAATAGTTATTTTATTTAAATCTGGATATATCCCAAAATCTGATGAATTAAAACCATTTTGTGATCATTGATTAGGATCAATATTACCAAAGGATGGTGCACAACGACCACCAAATTCTCAAAGACCTTTAAAATATGTGATTATAAAAACTAGTAATATTACAAATAAAGCAGTAATAAAAACATACATAATAAATCAATTTAAATTAATATTGGATATAAAAATTCTTTTATATATTTTTTGTATAATATTGGACACATTATTAGAATCAAAATTCTCTAATGATGCTTTGTATTCTTTCTTGACAAAATGATAACTAATTGAATTTGAGATTAATGCACAGATTGAAGGAATTAAAATGAATGCATCCAATACATAATATCCATTATTAATAAAATTAGAAATTGTATGAAAATGATAATTATTTAAAACAATTAAAAGTATACCTGCAATTGATAATAATAGAAAAAATGTTGAAATCAGTAATTTTAATAATAAATAATTATTTTCAAATTTAAAAAATTTTGGAGAATTTTCCTTATTTACTTGAGTAGAAAGAATTTGATTTTGAACTTCTTCCTGTTGTTGATATTGTTGATTAACTTGTTTGAATTCAAATGGATTTTTAATGGTATCAACCAAAACTTGATATGGATTGGTAGCACCAAAATCATCATAATTTTGTGTATTTGAAATATTTTTATTTTCTAAATTATTCATATCAATAATATTATAACAATAAATATACAATAAAAAAACCAGTTTCCTGGTTTTCTATTTTATTTTTCTTCACTTGATTCAGCTTTAACATCTGCTTCATTATCTGAATTGTTATTCATATTATTAAACATTTGATTAGCTTGAGCAAAGGCTTGTTCTAAAGCATTAACTTTTTGTTCTAATTCAGAATATTTATTTGCAGAAATTAATTCTTTAATTTCATTAATTTCCTTTTCAAGTTCTGATTTTTTATCTGCAGGGAATTGAGGATTACTTAAAACATTTTCAAATTCTATAACTAATCTTTCTGCTTTATTTTTAAGTTCAGCATGTTTCTTTGCTTCTTCATCTTTTTCTTTATTTTCTTCAGCTTCCTTAACCATTCTTTGAATTTCTTCTTCACTTAATCCTTGAGAATCTTTTATAGTAATTGAGTTTTCTTCATTAGTTTTTAAATCTTTTGCTTTTACAGACATAATACCATTTGCATCAATACTAAAACTAATTTCAATTTGTGGAACTCCAGCTTTTGCAGGTTGAATACCTGTTAATTGGAAATTTCCTAATAATTTATTATCTCTTGCCATTGGACGTTCACCTTGCACAATAACAATATCAACACTTGGTTGATTATCAACAGCTGTGCTAAAAATTTGAGATTTAGTAACAGGTATTGTTGTATTACGTTTAATTAAAGGTGTAGCAACACCACCCATTGTTTCAATTGATAAAGTTAAAGGAGTAACATCGATTAATAAAATATCATCCACTTCACCACTTAATACACCACCTTGAACTGCAGCACCCATAGCAACAACTTCATCTGGGTTAATAGTATGATTAGGAGTTTTTCCAGTAATTTCTTTTACTAATTCTTGAACAGCTGGCATTCTTGTTGATCCACCCACTAATAAAACTTCATCAATTTGATCCTTTGAAAAGCCAGATTCTTTAATTGCATCTTCAACTGGTTTTTTACAACGCATTAATAAAGATTTTGTAATTTCTTCAAATTTTGCTCTAGTTAATTCTTTTTCAATATTAATTGGTCCATTTTCATTCATTGCAATGAAAGGTAATAAAATTTGAGCTGTTAATTGTCCAGAAAGTTCAATTTTAGCTTTTTCAGCTGCATCCTTTAGACGTTGCATAGCCATCTTATCTTTTGATAAATCAATATTATATTCTTTTTTAGCTTCATCAATAATTCAATTCATTATTGCATTATCTCAATCATCTCCACCTAATTCATTATCCCCTGAAGTTGAGACTACTTCAAATGTACCATCTGACATATCTAACACTGAAACATCAAATGTACCACCACCTAGGTCAAACACTAATATTTTTTGTTCTTTATCAGTCTTTTCTAAACCATATGCTAGTGCAGCAGCAGTTGGTTCATTAATAATTCTAGCAACTTCTAACCCAGCTATTCTCCCAGCATTTTTAGTTGCTTGACGTTGAGCATCATTGAAATATGCAGGAACAGTAATAACTGCCTTATTAACTTTATGTCCTATTTTCTTTTCCGCAAAATTTTTAATATATGAAAGAATTTTTGCTGAAATTTCTTCAGGAGTATATTTTTTTCCGTCAATATCAACTTCATATTTTTCACCCATATGACGTTTTATAGACACAACTGTATTTGGATTAGTTATCATTTGACGTTTAGCAGCATCTCCTACAATAACTTCATCACCTTTAAATGAGACAACTGATGGAGTTGTACGCTTTCCTTCAGGATTTTCTAAAATCACAGGTTTTTTACCTTCCATAATTGCAACTGCAGAGTTTGTAGTTCCAAGATCAATCCCTAAAATTATTTCTTTTGCCATATTATTATCTCCTTAATGTATAAAAATATATGTATTTTAATTAATACATTTATAGTATAACACAAAAATTAGCACTCTAACAAAAAGATTGCTAATATTTTTTTAATACATGATTGATAAAACAAGTCCAACAATTACAATACAACATAATACATACATAAAAATTAATATAAAAATTTTATTATTTTTACTTAATTTTAGTGTTTTTGGTTGATCAAGTTTAACTTTTGATTTTTTTTCAAAAATTTTATAACGATTTTTTTGGTTCTTCATTTTTAGATACTACTCCAATTCCATCATCTATTTCAATTATAGAAAAATTATAATTTTCAATATTTTTTAAATAATTAATAAAATTATCAAGTTTAAAAATTATAGATTTTTGATTTTTAGTTTTTAAATTATCATCAATTAATCTAATTTTATTTAGATATAAGTTATCTATAATAATATAACCATTAGGATTTAAAAAACTAACATATTTTTCAAATAATTTTATTTGATTACCTTTTGGTCCATCCATAAAAATAAGATCAAATTTTTCATTAGGAAAATATTCAAAAGCATCAATATTTATAAATTTAACATCAGATATATTCATATATTCAAGATAATAATTGGCTTTTTCATAATTAAACTTATTTTTTTCTAAACTTATAATCTTCTCTATATTTGAAAAGATTTTAAATGCAAAACTGCTATATCCATATGCAGTACCTATTTCTAGAATTGTTTTAATGTTGTGGGATGAAACAAAATTCAAAATAAATTGTAATGTCTGGTCCCGAATTATTGGAATATTATCCAAAATACAATCTCTTTTGATTTTAGAAAGTTTATTCTTTAGTTCCATAATTATCTATTAATCATTGTTCAAAAGTGCTTATAGATTTTGAATTATTATATAATGAATAAAAGTTTGTTTGACTAGCATCATTTGAATCACTACCTTCTTCATCATTAGTTGATGAAGAAAAAGAACCTGTAAAATCTGAACATAAATTACCATCTTTATATCCAATAACAATTGAACTAGATGTAGTGACATCACTTAAATTATTAAAGTTAGATGCTACAAAGCTAACTATTTCATTATAAAGTAATGGAAATTTATTAGATTGTCTAAAATATACTGTTTTATGATCTCAGGTTTCATATGTTTTTCCGGGTACAAAACTAAATTGACCAGCAGATTGAGCTCAATTTTTCTTTTTATAATCATCCGAATCTTCATCATTATCTGCAGCTGAAGTATCAATGTTTTTATATTCTTGAACCATATTATTATATGCTTCTTCATCGCTATAATCTGCTTTTGTTAATACATCTTGAATGACTAAAACTTTTGGTTGAATTTGAAGATCAGGAATTGATTTTAAACCTTTTCCAAAATCTCCATTTAATATTGGTTGGGAATTAGTTTCAGATACTTTTGAATCAATTTGATCTTGAGAACCATATAAAAAAGTATTGTTTGAATTATAACCTTGACTAGTAATTAATAAAACATAATTATTATCCTTGTAAAATTTACCAGAAATTATGTCTTTGTAATTTTGATTAATAGAAGACATATTAGTAGGATTAAATCTAAGTTGAGAATTATCTAAATTTGCTAAATTATTAGGATTATAATTAAATAACTTAAAAGAATTAACGTTACTAGAGGTAGTTAATGTAGGTAGCAAAACACTAGTTGCTACAATTGCACTAGTCATCAAAACTGAACCAATTGTTAAATAAATTGCTTTTTTCATAAACATTATTATATAAAAAAATTCATATTTTTGAGAAATTAATATAATTAATATTGTAAGAGGTAATTATGAACAAAAGAAAAAATATTGATTATTCTAAATATTTCATGCCAAATATGAATAAAGCTAGAAAAAGAATTAATAATTCTGAACACTTATATAATAGTTTTGAAATACCAACAAATATTGTAAATATTGGTAATAATAAAAAATATCATATTCGGACATATGGTTGTCAATCCAATCTTCGTGATACTGAAACAATGAAAGGTATTATGGAACTTTTAGGATATATTTGATCAGATGATATTTATAATTCTGATTTTGTAATATTAAACACCTGTGCGATTAGAGAAAATGCTGAAGATAAGGTTTTTGGTGAAATTGGATTATTAAAAAAAATTAAACAAAATAATCCTAATTTTATTTTCGGAATTGCAGGTTGCATGTCTCAAGAAGAAAATGTAGTTAAAAAAATTATTGAAACACATGAACATGTTGATTTTATAATTGGAACACACAATATTTATAGATTGCCTCAAATCATTGAAGAAACACTATTAAATAAACAAACAGTAATTGAGGTATGAGCAAAAGAGGGTGATGTAGTTGAAAATTTACCATCTAGTCGTGACTCTAAACTAAAAGCATGAGTAAATATTATGTATGGTTGTGATAAATTTTGCACATATTGTATTGTTCCATACACTAGAGGGAAAGTAAGAAGCAGAAAAAAAGAAGATATATTAAATGAGGTAAATGATTTAATTAAAGAAGGTTATAAAGATATTACATTACTTGGTCAAAATGTTAACTCATATGGTAAGGATTTTGAAAATTCAAATTTTTATTTTTGAAATTTATTAGAAGAAATTGCAAAAACTGGAGTTCAAAGGTTAAGATTCACTACTTCTAACCCTTTTGATTGAAATAATGAAATTATAAATGTTATGAAAAAATATAGTAATATAATGCCTTTTATTCATTTACCAATTCAATCTGGAGATGAAGATATTTTATTAAAAATGAATCGAAAAATGTCAATTGACACTTATAAATCATATATTGATTATATTCGTGAAAACATACCTAATGTGTCTATATCTACAGATATTATTGTGGGATTTCCAAATGAAACAGATGAACAATTTCAAAAAACAATAGATTTATATAACTATGTTAAATACGATAATGCTTATACATTTATATATTCTCCAAGAGAAGGAACACCTGCTGCAAAAATGAATGATTGTATAACTTTAGAAACTAAAAAGCAACGTTTAGAAAAATTAAATGATTTAGTTAAAAAATATGCAAAAGAAAATAATGAAAAATATATTGGAAAAGTACTTGAAGTACTAGTCGAAGGTCCATCTAAAACAAACTCAAAAATTTTAACAGGTTATAGTCCTCAACAAAAAGTTGTTAATTTTATTGGAAAATCTAAACCTGGTGATATAGTAAATGTAAAAATAATTTCTGCATCTCGTTTTAGTTTAAACGGAGAAGAAGTTTGTGAACAATAAAACTGTGGTAGTAGGATTATCAGGTGGTGTGGATAGTGCTGTATCTGCTTTTTTACTCAAACAACAGGGTTATAATGTTATTGCTGTATTTATGCAAAACTGGGACCCATTAATGAACAATGAATTTAATTATCAATCTGATAACGATAAATGTGATGCTCAAATTGATTTTGAGATTGCTCAAAAAATCGCAATACAATTAGATATTCCAATTTATAGAGTTGAATTTATCAAAGAATATTGAGATAATGTTTTTCAATATTTTATAAATGAATATAAAAATGGGCGAACTCCCAACCCTGATATTTTATGTAATAAATACATTAAGTTTGATTCCTTTTATAATTATGCTATTAATAATTTTAACTGTGATTATATTGCAACTGGTCATTATGCAAGAATTATCAATGAAAATGGCAATTCATATTTAGGATTATGCAAGGATAAAAATAAAGATCAAACATATTTTTTATGTGAAATTAAAAAGGAATATTTATCTAAAATTATTTTTCCACTTCAAGATTTAACTAAAAAAGAAGTTAGAGAAATTGCTAAAAAAAATAATTTAGTTAATTTTGATAAGAAAGATTCTACTGGAATTTGCTTTATAGGTGAAAGAAATTTTCGTAACTTTCTTAAGAATTATATTCCAAATCAACCCGGAAAAATTGTCGATATAACTAATAATCAAATTATCGGTGAACATTGTGGAGTAATGTATTATACAATAGGTCAAAGAAAAGGGTTAAATCTTGGTGGTCAAAAAGAAAGATATTTTGTTTGTAAAAAAGATATTGAAAATAAAATTATATATGTTGCCCCCAATTCATTAGAAAATAAATACTTACAATCTAATAATTGTATTTTAGAAAATTTTAATTGGTTTTATTTACCAAACAATTTTAAAAATATAAAAGCAAGATTTAGACATAGACAAGAATTGCAAGATGTAAATGTAAAAATTATTAATAATTTGATAAGTGTTAATTATGAATCTCAAAAAAATATTGTACCTGGTCAATATTGTGTCTTATATCAAGATAATAAATGTATTGGAGGTGGACAAATCTTTAAAGTAAACCAAAAAAAATAAAAAACTTGTATTTTTTGCTTTAATTATTATAAAATATAACATGTTGATATTTTTATAATGGTGCCGTAGCCAAGCGGTAAGGTCAGAAGCTGCAACCTTCTTATGCGTCAGTTCGAATCTGACCGGCACCTCCAATATTGCATCCTTAGCTCAACTGGATAGAGCGTCTGGCTACGGACCAGAAGGTTATGGGTTCGACTCCTGTAGGGTGCGCCATTGTCGGGAAGTAGCTTAGCTTGGTAGAGCACTTGGTTTGGGACCAAGGGGTCGCAGGTTCAAATCCTGTCTTCCCGACCAGTCGGCTGGATAGCTCAGTTGGCTAGAGCGTTCGGTTCATACCCGGAAGGTCCAGAGTTCAAGTCTCTGTCCAGCCACCATTAGCTTCTATAGCTCAATTGGTTAGAGCCCCCGACTCATAATCGGTCGGTTGCAGGTTCGAGTCCTGCTAGAAGCACCATTAAAAGGAAGATTACCCAAGTCTGGTTGAAGGGATCGGTCTTGAAAACCGAAAGGTGGGGAAACTCACGCGGGGGTTCGAATCCCTCATCTTCCGCCATTTTAAAAAATTTATTAACACAATAATTTATATAGTATAATTTATATGTGTTTGTCGCGGGATAGAGCAGCTTGGTAGCTCGTCAGGCTCATAATCTGAAGGTCGGTGGTTCAAATCCATCTCCCGCAACCACTTTGGTCTTGTGGTGTAGTGATTAACATGCCTCTCTGTCACAGAGGAGATCGCGAGTTTGATTCTCGTCAGGACCGCCATGGTTTTGTAGCTCAGTCGGTAGAGCAACGGACTGAAAATCCGTGTGTCGGCAGTTCAATTCTGCCCGAAACCACCATATTAAAAATATAAACATTAAAAATTAACAATAAGTTTATCTTATTGTTTTTTATTATACATAAATAAAAACTATGAATTAAACCTTCATAGTTTCAATTGATCCTTTAATTACATATTTATTATAAATATCTTCAAGAGTTCTCTTATATTTCTTAAATTCAATTATATAATTTTTATTTAATCAGTCTTGTAATAACTTTAAATTAGAAAAATGATCTAACATATATTGATTTCCACTAATATTAGAAGCATTAATATTAAATTTTATAAAAATTTTATTTAATGTTTCAAATTTATTAGGATTAATAGTAACTAAATATGATGTATAATCAACATCTACTTTTCCAGTATAGACAATTTTTCCACCATCTAATACTGTACATGAATCGGCAAATTTATCTAATTCTGAAAGTATATGACTACTTATAAAAATCGCTTTACCTTGTTTTTGTAATTGTTTTAATGTACTAAAAAATTCCATTCTTGCAATTGGATCAAGGTTTGCAGCAGGTTCATCCATTATCAATAGATCAGGGTTATGAACTAATGCTTGTGCAAGTAATATTTTCTTTTTTTGTCCAGAAGAAAAATTATTTGGTGACTTTTTTGCTAATCTTATCATATGAAATTCTTTTAATTTTTTATCAGTGTATATTACACTTTTTTGGTGACTAAGACCAGACATTTCACACATACTAATTAAATATTCTCGTGCAGACATTCCATCGGGAAATTTAGCCACTTCGGGAATATAACCCATAAATTTTTTAGATTCTTTAGTAAAATTATTTTTTCCAGCAATATAAACACATCCATTAAATTTAGCATATGCACCAATTATTGATTTTATTGTTGTTGTTTTACCTGCACCATTACCACCAATAAAAGCATGAAATTCACCCTTTTGAATGTGAAAATTAAGATTATTAATAATTCAAGGTGATTTAGGTTTATATTTTTTATATAGGTTAATAACTTCTAAAATATATGCAGGATTTGGTTTATATTTAAGTGCATCTTTTTTAGGAGATGAAAAATAATAATCTCTATATAATTTAATATCTTTTTTAAGTTTATTTCAAAATCTATTCATACTATTTAAAGTCCTTTCTATAATAAAAATATGTTGAAATACTAATAAAAATTATACATATTCCTAATCATCCAAATATTGTTCCGTATAAATTTAAATAAGTATTGTATTTTGCAATTGCAAATGTTGAAAAATTGTCAATATTTGAAGAAGATACAGGAATTTCATTTATATAAATAGAAGATTCTTGTAAATAATCAAAAATATTTAAATCCAATTTATTAATTAAATTTTCATTAATTGCGAAAAATAATGTTGAATTATTAGTATATGAATTATCTTTAAAAATTCCGGAAGAAATTATTGAGTTATTTTCATTATTATTAATGAAACCATATTGAGAATTAATATTAGTCAAATATTCAATTATGCTATATTGTATAGATTCTAATATTTGTAAGGTAAAAATTGTTATGGTATTAAATGTAAGAAAATTAGATGATTTTAAATAATCAATTGGAAGCAGTTTAATAAAATCTAAATCTATATGATAATTGTTTATAAATATATTTTTAATAGTATTATTATTTATATTTTGAATTAATTTGTCATCTTTATCTACTATAAGAATGTCATTCCCATTTTGAATGTTTTCTAATAATATAATAAAAGAATTAAAAAAATATGACAACAAAAATTGATTAAAATAGTAATTAATATCATTATAATGATTGTTTATTCAATTTTTAAATTTTTTATATTCATAAATTATGTTTAATTTATTAGTTAAAAAATTAATAATTTCATCAGACTTATTCAAATATGGATTATTAAACTTAACAAATTTAACCTTTTTGAATTCATCAATAATAGGAATATATACATATTGGGACTTTAAATTATAAAAATTATTATCAATAGGGTTAAGATAAAAAAATTTAGTTGTATTATTATTTTCTTTATAAATACCAAATTTTTCTCTTGTAACTATTGGTAAAAAATTTATATTATTTAAATTATTTTGTCAATTAAAAAATAGATAATCATTATTATCAATAGGAATTTGTTTAAATTCTAAATAATAATTGGACATTACTTGCGAATTAAATAAGGAACTAACTGATGAACATGTTATTTCAACTGTATTTTTATCAAAAATAAAATTTGATAAATTTAATAACTGTGTTCACTGAAAAGCTATATCTATTTTTGAAGTTGCTAAAAATTTAGTTTTATTCAAATTTTGCCAATATATGTAATTAATAATATTATTTTTATTATCATTATTAATAATTAGCTCACCATCATAATTCGTAGTTGTTGAAGTTACTGGAAAATAATTATAATATAGATTATATCCATCATATAATTCAAATTCTTGGCTATTATTTTTTTTAAACAATGAGTTTTGAGATACCGAATATGAATCAATAGTATTATTAATTCCAGGGGTTTTACCAACAATATAATTTATAAAGGTAAGAATTGATAATACAATTGCAATTGAACTAGAAATTAGAGTCAAACCGGATTTTTTGAGTTTTAAAGAAAATAATATTGTCAAAGAACTAAAAAACATACTAACTATAAAATACATTAAAAATACTCCAATCACAAAAGGGGTTGGATTAGAAATTCCATATTTAAAAAATTTAGTAAAAATAACTAATATAGAACAAAACATAGAAGTAATTATTTCAAATGTCAATAAAACTATTACTTTAGATAATAATATACTTAAACGACTAATTTGTTTGGATAAAACTAATAATTCTGATCCATCATCTATTCCAGATCGAAAAATTGTTGCAGTAATATATGAAGAACAAGTTGCAATAATAATAACAATTAAAATAATTATTGAAATATATGAAAAAGTTTTTTGTAAGGTATAATTTAAAACTACTGGAATAATATAAACAAATGATATTATTGATAATAAATAAACAAAAAAAACTATTCATACACTTATTTTTTTAAAAATCGATAAAAATAAAAAAGTTAAATATGATTTCATACTACTTAATATCCTTTTTTGCATATATTCATGTTGCAATTAATAATAATAAACTAGAAAATATAAATCAACCAAATATTAAACCATATATATTTATATAATACTTATATTCAAAAGTTGAAAATGTATTTAAAGTGTCTGTTCTTACAAATTGATAAGGATTGGAAGAATATTTAATTTTACTTACATTTAATGAATTTAGCAAATTTGAAATATCACCTGGATTATAACTTGAATTATATTGAGATATATAATTTAAATTTTTATTTACTATATTTTTATTCATTAATACTACAAAATTAGAATATTGAGAACTATTATATTGAAATAAGTTCAGTATATTTACTATTAATTCACTATCTATATTTTTGGGCAATGAATAATTAATATTTAAAAGACATTTTTGAAAATTATAAATATTTAGACGGACCAAAAATAAAAAAATAATACTAGGTTTAATGTATTTTACATTTAATAATTCATTAGAATTTTTAATGTTAAAATAATTCGATAAATTATTACTATCAAACCCTAAAGATGATAATAAATATAATAAAAATAACTTTGGAATAAAAAAAGAAGATGAATTATCTATAATACATTTAATTGGATCTTCTTTAATAATATTTTCAAATAATAAGGAATATCCTAAAAATAGATATGTATTTAAAAAAGAATTAAAATTAAAATATCTAATTATATTATTGTTATGAGTATTAGAAATTCATTTTAAATAATTATTATAAAGTGTATAAATGCTATTTTTGTCATTTGAAAACAATTCATTAATTAAAGAACACATTGATGTTTCATTATCTATATTAAATACTTTTAATGTTAAATTATTGGTTAATGTTAAATTATCGGTACAACCATTATCATTAAAATTTAAAATTGGTAATACAAAACAATTATTTGAATTTATAATCTCTTGATTAATTGTAAATTTAAAATTTCTAATATCATTTATTATTTCCAAGTTATTATTAAATAAATATGTATATTCAATAAATTGATCATCAATTTTGATTTTAAATTTCTTATTTAACTCAAAATTATTAATTTGATTAAATGCAATATATATGTTAGATCAAGTAGAATTATTAAAAATGCTATTTGGGTTATTTATATTTTTTCCTGTAAAATTATTATTTGATTTGTAAAAATTTCCTAAACTAAAAAGTGTGGAAAATTGAAAAAATGGGTCAAAATATGTATATAAATTAGTTTTTGTATAATTATTTGCCTCATTTTGAATTTTTTGTATCACATTATCTTTAATGCTTGTATTATATGGAACATAATATTGATTTAAAATAACACCATTTATGGGATTGTTATTACTATCATAATAAGTAACATTTTGAATAGAATAACCATATTTTTGATTATAAAAACCGGGATTATTAACAAGCATAAAATTAATAATGTTAATTAATGTTAACAAGAAAGCAATTCCTAAACCCAATAATGTTGCATGACTTTTTTTCATAATTATGGAAAATAAAACTGAAATACCGGAAAATAAAGTTGACACAATTAATGTAACTAAGAAAAAACCAACTGAATAATCTCACGGATATGAGGTTCCATAATTTGAAAATATTAAAAAAATAGGAATTATAAATGCTATTAAGCTAATAAAAAAAATTAATGAAAGTAAGACTATTAATTTTGATAAAACAATTTGTTTTCTTGTAACACATTTAGTAATTATTAAAATTTCACTTCCATCATCAATGCCTTGTCTAAAAATGACAGTTGAAACTATAATACCATATATTGCAATTAATAATACAACTAAAACCATAACTATTGACATTTGAAGCAACTGATTAATATTTATTTTTAGCGCATATGGCAAAATATAAGTAACTAATAATAGCATAAAAACAAGTATAATTGAAAACAAATATACACTTTTTTTGTTTAGTATTGTTTTATAAAAAAATGAGATACATGATTTCATTTTTTTAATTTTAACCTAATATAGATAATTTTTTTTCTTTTTTATTAATAAGATTAATAATATTAGTTTTATGTTTATATAAAATTAAAATTATAATTAGTAATAATAAGCCAAATGTTGGTAAAATCAATACAAAATTATTTATAGTGATATCAATAGTAGCCACAAAATTAGAATTTACTAAATAAAAATAATTAACCCCAGGAATTAAAAATAAAATGGCACTAAGTGAAATTGAAATTATGCTTGCTAAGGACATTATTTTCTTTATTAATACTATTAAAATTAGACAAAGACAAGAAATCAAAAATATAAATGGACTTATTAGTAAAATCAATCCAAAATATGATGCTATACCTTTACCGCCTTTAAATTTATAAAATATCGGAAAAATGTGCCCTAAAATTGCAAATATTCCTGTTAGATATATTAAAAAACTAAAATTAAAATTGTTATGATTGAAATTTAAATCATTCAGAGAATTTTTAAGACTTGGAATATAATAAACACTAAAATAAATTATTAATGTTGGTAATATAACTTTACACATATCTAACAATAAAATTAGTGTACTAAATTTTATGCCAAATGTTCTTAACGTATTTGTAAAACCTGGATTGTGAGAACCAAATTTACGAATATCTGAAGATTTTAATCATTTTGTTAATAAAATAGCATATAAAATTGATCCTGAAAAATAACCTAATAATGGACCAATTAAACATAAAACTAATAATAAACATATATTCATATTAATTAATATTATATAAAATTAAGTAATTTTTTTATTTTAAACATTACTATATATTGAGGTGAAAAAAATGAAAAAATTAATTTTATATTTAATAAAAAAATATCATGGTAATTGAGATATGATATATGAAGCAATAAGTAATAAAGAAAGTGTGGATTGAAATGAAGTAAATAATATTAATGATAAATTTGATTATCAATATATGCCTATAATAAGTGAAAATTATCCTGATAAACTAAAAACTATATATATGCCGCCGTTTGCATTATTTTATAATGGAAATTTAGACTACTTAAATTATAAGGTATTAACAATAATTGGTACTTTAAATCAATCTGAAATAAATCAACTACTTAAAATTATTAAAAATGATGTAGCAATATGTATTTCTAATCAAGATTTAACTGAATATTTTATGAATAAAATTGAAAAATTAAAAATTAAAACAATAATTGTTTGTGAAAAATCAATAAAAAATTTTAAATTTGAAAAAAATAATTATAATAACATTGTATTGTTAAGTGAATATAATAATTTAAATTTTAATAAATCTATCGATCAAAGTATTGAAAGATTGTTGTATGCTTTTGCAGATAAAATTTTTATTAAAAATGCTTCTAAAGAAAGATTATCATTCCTGAACTCTAATTATGAAAATATTCCTAAAAATTTTTATTCATTAGAAAAAAATAAAAATGATAATAAATTAATTGAAATTTTTAGTAAAAATCAAGTATCATTTATTAAAAAAATTGAAGATATTGACTTTATTTAATGTAATATTTGAAAAATTGAGGTAGTAATATGGGTGATAAATTGATAATTGTAGAATCTCCAAATAAGATTAAAACTATTCAATCATTCTTAGGAAATGGATATAACATTATTGCAACTTGTGGTCACTTTAGAGAATTAAATAAGAAAAAAGGATATAATCCTGAAACATTTGAACCAATTTGACAAATTATTGATGATAAAAATGGAAAAGGATCAAAACAAAATATTATCGATGAAATCAAACATACAGCTGACAATGCTAGTGAAATTTATATTGCTACTGACCCTGATCGTGAAGGTGAATCAATTGCATGACATGTATATGACATACTAGATAAAAAAAATCAATCAAAATGTGAAAGAATAACATTTAACGAAATTACAAAAAAGGCAATTTTAGAATCACTAAAACACCCTAGACCAATTGATATGAATTTAGTTCATTCACAATTTGCTAGACGAATTTTAGATAGAATAATTGGTTATAAGTTATCTAATTTTACTAAAAAATCATTAAATGCAATAAGTGCGGGTAGAGTTCAATCAGTTGCACTATTATTTGTTGTCGAAAGATTGTTAGAAAGACTAAATTTTGTTCCATCAAATTGATATGAAATTTATGGTAATCTTGAAAATGGAATTAAAGTTTCATTTGAAGGTAAAAATTGTAACCTTGAAAAATATAATGATGGTTCTGCTTCTTCACATTGTTTTAAATTTGCAAAAAAAGAAGATGCACTAAACATTTTAAAAATACTTTCAAATAACTTTGTACTTGTTAAAATTAATCAACCTAAATTAACTAAAGGAGATCAATTAAAACCAATTACTACTGATAAATTACTACAATTGGCATCGAGTACATATGGTTGAAATGCAGCTAAAACTACTTTTGTTGCTCAAAAAATGTTTGAAGGTATAGATGTTAATAATCAACACATAGGTTTGATTTCATATCCAAGAACTGACTCAGAAAGATTAAGTGATGATTTTTGTAGTGAAACATTTGAATATATCAAAACAAACTATGGTTCTGAATATATAAATGAAAATTATAATAAAAATATCAATAAAAAGAATAATATTCAAGATGCACATGAAGCTATTAGACCTACAAATATAAATTTATTACCTTCACAAATTAAAGAGCATGTTGATGATTCAATTTTTAAACTATATTCATTAATTTGATATCGTACAATTTCTGCACTTATGGTTACGCCTACATTTTTAAAACATGAACTAAATTTTGATAATAATGGTTACGATTTTTATTGTTCATATAAAGAAATATACTTTAAGGGATATTATGTTTTAGACTATTATTCAAAGGCATTAGAAGATTATAAGAAACAATTCCCTAATCTTAAAGAAAATGAAGTGTATTTAGGAGAACCAGTATTAGAAGAAAAAGAAAAATCTCCTCCACCGTTTTACACAGAAGCTACATTAATTGCTACCTTAAAAGATAGTGGAGTAGGTCGTCCTTCCACTTATTCTAAAATGGCTTCAATTGGTGATGAAAGAGGTTATACATATAAAGAACAAAATAAATTAATTCCAACCGACTTAGGTGTTGATGTAATTAAATTACTTAAAAAAGATTTTGATAATATAATTACACCTAAATTTACTGCAAATATGGAGGATGAATTAGATAAAATTGCAAATGGAAATTTGGATTGACAAACTTATTTAAAAGATTTTACACCATCATTTTTAGAAAGAGTAAGAGAATCTTATAAAAATTTACCTAAATTAGAAGTTGAGCACACAAACAAAATTTGTCCAAAATGTAATAAAAATGAATTATTAATTAGAACTAGTAAATTTGGATCAAAATTTATAGCATGTTCTGGTTTTCCTAGTTGCAAATACACTGAATCAATTGAAGAAGAGTCACCAATAAAGGAAAAATGTCCAAATTGTAATAATAATCTTGTTGTTAAAATAAACAAGAAAAAACAAAAATTTATTGCTTGTTCCAATTTTCCAAAATGTAAATATGTTAGAAGTTACTAAAAAATCATATATAATCAAAGTTACAAAAAATACAAAAAGGAGAAAATTATGATTTTAAAAAATAAAGATGAATTTTCACAAATTATAAATAAAAATGATATGGTTGTCGTAGATTTTTTTGCTACATGATGTGGACCATGCAAAATGTTAACACCAGTTATTGAAAATGTAGAAAAAGTGTTACCTAATGTAAAATTTATAAAAGTTGATATTGATCAATTTAATGATTTAGCATCAGAATATAGAATTCAATCCGTGCCAACATTAATATTTATTAAAAATAAAGAAATTGTTGCAAAATCAGTTGGATATTTAGATGAAGATGCATTAATTGAAAAAATTAAATCATTATAATATAATAAAAGATATATTTTTATATCTTTTTTTATTACATTGGGAGTTTTATGAAATTAAAAGTAATTGTTACTGATTTAGATGGTACGTTATTAACCAAAAAAAAATGAATATCAAAAACAAATTTAATTAATTTATCTCAATTTATAAAAGATGGTGGTACGGTATGTTTTGTTACAGGACGTTCATTAGAATCTGCAAAAAATATTGCAAATAAATTCAAAAATAAAACAGGGTATTCCATAAAATATATCGCTGCATTTAATGGTGTAATTATTTATGATAATATAAATAAAAAAATAATTGAGGAAACAAATATTGACTCATCAAAAATATCATATTTATTTAATACTGCAAGAAAATTTTCATTAGGGTTTACTGAATATTATAAGGATAAAAATAAAATTTTAATAAATGTCCATGGTTTTAATTTTCTTGTAAATACTACAAAATTATTTAATAAAAACACTGACTATAGAACTATTAAAAAAAATGATTTAAAAATTGAGAATATTTATAAAATTAACATTGTAAAGAAACTTAGTGCAATTAATTTTGCTAATATGAAAAAAATACTTACATATTCAGGTATTGACGAAATTAGTTATTCATTAACATCTAATTACTTAATTGAAATCACTCCAAAAAACATTGATAAGGGTTACGCTGTAAACAAAATTTCATCACTTATGAATGTTCCTCTTGATCAATTTATAGCTTTTGGTGATTCTCCGAATGATATTCCCATGTTAAAATTAATTCCTCATTCATATATAACTAGAAATAAGCACTTAGATCCGAGTAGATATAATTTTAATAAAAAATTTAAACAAAAAAATTCAATTGGAAATTGATTAGAAAGTAAATTTTATAAATAAATTTATAAATTTTATTTTTTTTATAATATAATTAAAAAAATTTTAATATTTTAATTTCAATTACATTTATAAAGGAACTTAAAATGAAGCCTATTTTACAACTTGTAAATGTTAATAAAACATATGATGATGGTTTTGTCGCAATTAAAAACTTTAATCTTACAATTAATAAGGGAGAATTTGTAACTTTATTAGGTCCGTCTGGATGTGGAAAAACAACGATGTTAAAAATCATTGGTGGTTTTGAAGATCCTACAAAAGGCAAACTTCTTTATAATGGTTTAGATATTAAGGATATGCCTATTGTAAAACGTCCTACTTCAACTGTATTTCAAGATTATGCATTATTTCCAAATATGACTGTAACTCAAAATATTCAATATGGTCTTAAATTAATCCGTACAAACTCTAATAATATTCCTAAAAATATGTTTATTAAGGCTAATAAAGTGTACAATGATGCGCTAAAATTTGCTGATAAAAAAATTAATGATATCAAAAAGAAACGTATAAGCATTAAAAAAGATATTAATAAACTAGATAAAAAATATAATAAAAATCCCAAATTATTTAAGATTAAGGATATGCGTCGTCCAGAATTTTTAGCTGCATTAGATTTTTTATATGATGAATTAGAAAAATATGATCAAAAAGTATCAAAATCAACTTTAAAACAAAATTTTTTAATCAATTTAAATTTGATTTTTAACTTTTTCAGAATTCCATTTAATTTAAAAGTATCCCCAAAAAATATGAATAATATTGAAAAAGAAATTTTTGAATTAAAAAAATACTATTATTACAAAAAAAATATTGATAATAAATATGATAAATTACAAGAAAAATATAATGATTTAGATTATGATTTTTCATATTGACAAAATTATCCACAATCACAAAAAGAATCATTTGAAAAAAGAAATATAACAAGAAAATTAACTAAAGAAGAAATTGAACAAAAAACAAAATATGTTATTAAGTTAGTAGGTTTAGAAGGAAAAGAAGATAAATATCCATCTGATTTATCTGGAGGAATGCAACAAAGGGTGGCATTAGCTAGATCTATTGTTATTGAACCTGAAATTTTATTATTAGATGAACCATTAGGTGCATTAGATGCAAAAGTTCGTAAACAATTACAAGATGAGATAAAAAGATTGCATAGAGAGTTAGGTCTTACATTTATTTTAGTTACTCATGATCAAGAAGAAGCATTAATGCTTTCAGATAAGATTGTTGTTATGTCAGAAGGAAAAATTGAACAAATTGGTTCCCCAAATGAAATTTATGATTCACCAGAAAATTTATGAGTTGCAAAATTCATAGGTAGAGCTAATATTTTAAATGGAACTATGATTTCTAATGATACAGTCGAATTTTATGATGTTGTTTGTAATGTTAATATTAATGAAAATATTCATAAAGATGATAAAGTAAAAATTGTTATTAGACCAGAGGATATTGATATTGTTAAAAATAAAAAGGGTGTTCTTAATGATGTAGAAATACTTGATGTAATTTATAAAGGTTTGTTATACGATATCAAATGTAAATACAAAGAAAATATTATAAATGTTGAGAGTACAGATAATGTTGAAATAGGTTCAATTGTTGGATTAAAATTTGATTTATCAGATATTCATTTAATAAAGGAAAATGACAATGAATAATATTTCTAATAATTTTAAATATGAAAAAACAAAAAAAGAATTTTATAAAATTCAGAATACTAAAAAATTTACTAATAAATTTTCTTTTTCTCACGCTTTATTTTTAACATTTCCATATTTTGCGCTAACAATATTATTAGTTATAGTACCACTTATAGTGATTATTGTAAATGCATTTATGCCATCCACTGGTAATATTGAAGATAATTTTGGAATTATGACTGGCACTATTTGAACCAAAATTGGTAAATCCATTTATGTATCAATAATTTCTACTATATTTATTTTATTAATATCATTTCCATTTGCATATATATTGTCTCTTTCAAAGAGTAAAACTTGAAAAACTATAATTATGGTAGTAATAACTGCTCCAGTTTGAGTCAATATGTTAGTAAAATTAATAGGTATAAAAACTATTTTTGATGTTATTAATGGCAGTATGAATAGTACATATGGTGATATATATACAATTTTAGGATTAACTTATTTGTATACTCCTTTTATGATAATACCTTTATATAATAGTTTAGATACTATTCCTAAAAATTTAATCAATGCATCTAAAGATTTGGGAAGAAACAATTTTCATACATTTTTTCTTGTAGTATTACCATGATGTAAAAGCGCATTGATTTCTGGTGTAGTTTTAGTTTTACTTCCATGTTTTACATCAGTTGCAGTTCCTAGTTTTTTAAATAATAATAATGATAGTGGATTAATTGGAGATGTAATTATAAATCAAGGTGAAAATGGGTTGAGTTCTCCAATTGCATTATCTAGAACTTCTGTACTTGTACTTGTAGTTAGCACTTTTACATTAATAATATACGGATCAATAGTGTTAACTCCAAAAATATATTCTTTAATAAAACAAAAAATAAGTAATAGAGGTAAAAAGTAATGAGCAAATTTTGAAATTGAACAAGAAGAAGTTACATTTTTATAATTTTATTAATTATATATATACCTTTAATAATTGTTATATTTTTAAGTTTTACTGATCCATCAAGTAAAGGCAACATAAATTTAAATTTTTCATTTAATAATGGTGAAAATTGAATTAATTTATTTCAAAATGATGAATTTATTAATGCTTTATTAAATACAGTAATAATTATTGTATTTACTGTTCCTATTTCTACAATTATTGCTACAATTGCATGTTTTGGGATCTGAAATGCAAAATCATTTTATAAAAATGTAACATTAGGAAGTTCAAAATTAAATATGGTTGTCCCAGATATTATTACAGGAATTAGTTTAGCATTATTATTTTCGATAACTATTATTCCAATGGGAGTGAATCTTGGATTTGCAACTATAATATTGGCGCATATTTCATTTTGTACACCATATGCAATATTAATAATTTATCCTAGAATGATGAAAATGAAAAAAAATTTAATCCTTGCATCTATGGATTTGGGTTATTCTAAAATTTATACTTTTTTTAAGGTAATTGTTCCTTTTTTAATGCCTGCAATAATTTCTGCATCTGCAATTGTATTTAGTATTAGTTTTGATGATTTTATAATTACAAAATTAGTTGGAGGTAAGGTAAGTACAATTTCCACTGAAATGTATACAATGGCAAAAGGAATAAAAACATGAGCTGTAACTTTTGGTGCAATTGTGGTTATTTTCATATTTGTTCTAGCATTATTAATAGGAATTAGAAAATTTTGAAAACAACATAAACAAATTTCAAAGCATAATCAAAAATTTTCAAAAAATATTAATAAAATTTATAAATTATAGATAAATTAACTTAATTACTTTTTTTCAATATAATTAATATATGACACAATTAACTACTGCTTTTAAAACTAAAATTAAATCTGAAGTTTTTTATGGAACTCTATTTAATCGAATTAGATGCTATATTTATAGATTGACCGACATAAATTCTAATAAAAATTGTTTTAATTTTTATTTCTTTATGTCATTTTTTTATAATTTGTTATTTTCAATAATTCCACTAATTATTATTTTTCCCATTATTGTTAACTATGCCTTTATACCTACACAAAACAATATTAATGAATATATAGAATTTAATAATATGATGGCAAAATTTATGTACATAGAATATATATGTTGTTTTTTGTTGATATTCAATTTTTTTATTGGTTTAATAGTAGCTGACTATAAAATTTCATTTGTATACAATCGATGAAGTTCATTTTTAAAATATTGTTTTAGATTTACTAACTTTTATAAATTTACAAGTTGCATAACATTAATTGTATTATTTCATGTTTTTGGAAAATTTGTTTCTACAAATTGATATATAAATTTTAATGTGTTAGGTTCTAATTTTATATCAAATGATAATATTGCAATTACTCAATATGAATCATGAAATCCAGGACAATTAGTATTTGTTTCCTTATTTATTTTTAACATAGTTAGTATAATTCCTAATTTTATTTTTGCTTTTAAAGATAAAAAATACATTTCTAATAAATTTAGTGTGGTTGGAGAATTGAAAAAAAATTGAAAAACTCCATTTTTTGCAACATTATTTTTAATATTAATTATATTTATATTTTCATTCATAATACTAAAAACAGAAACTTCTTATTATTCAGACTGATTATCTCAAAACCCAGGACAATCTATTCAAAATGCTCCAAACTATTCATATAGTCCAAAAAACTATTGAGAATCAATTTGATATTGTTTAATAACAATTACTACGGTTGGTTATGGTCAAATAATTCCTCAAGCACCATCTAGTAGAATAGTTGCAGTGTTCTTGATTTTAATTGGGGTTAGTTATTATTCTTTTTATTCAGTTTTTTTTGTTACTATATATACAAAATTTATTTCTGCAAAAAAAGATAACAAAAATTTAGATGTTCAAAAATTAAAAAACGAACTTATAAGCGAACTTGTTAAATTTAAGGTTATAGATGAAAAAATATATAATAATTTTGAGTCAGAAAAAAATAAGCTTAAAATTTATGAAAATAAAAAACATAATAATTTTATAAACTTGTTAAATAAAAACGTTAATAAACTATCTAATGTTAATAAATATTATAATTATAAAATTATTGATCAAATTAATAATAAAAATTCTCAAACTTTATTAGTAAGTATGAATAAAAAACAAATTCAACAATTTAATAATTGTCACAAATATTTCATCATTAGTTTTAATCCATTATTTTTAATTAGTAATATTAATAAAATCGTTATATATGATTACGAATATAAATTTGCTATTTGTGAATTTACAATTAATAATCCTAATCTAATAAAAATTAAAAATAAAAAATACATTAAATATAATGTTTGTTATACTTCAATGTATTTAGAAAAAACTCTGCTAACTATTGAAAATTTTCATAATGGAAATTATAAGTATTTGCATGCTAATTAGTAATTCTCTTAATTACTAATTTTTTATTATTAGTAATATTTTTAGCTCAATTTATATTTCTTTCCATAATCTCATAAATAATAAATTTAAAAATATCACTTAAGAAAAAAATAAAATATGCTCATGCAAATGGCAATTTATCATGATTGCTACCATTAAAAACACATCCGATTAATCATAATCACAATAATTGCATTAGTCCAGAAATTGCTTCTATAACTGCCACTCATAAAGTATGTCCACCACTACATATAATTCTATTCTTTGTAATAAATCAAATAAACATAGGCATAAATAATGATAATGTTCATAATGTTCATTTTATATTTTTCATAAATATATCAACAGCCTGCGATAATTGAGTAGGGCTTAAATTGGAAGAAGATAAAGCTATTTGATAACCTTTTGCTAAAAATGTCATTTTTTCAACTCCAAAACTCAATGCGAACATTATCAAACCCATTACAATTGCTAATATAAAATGGAAACCCAGCAGTTCCTTTGCATTGTTTTTTGCAATCTTTATATTATTATTACCCAATTCCTTACCAACAAAGATTGCAACATTGGAATTTATTGAATCAAATGTTGTTCAAAATATATTAAAAAACATGCCAGTTATTCCCAAAATATTAGCTGATGCAATTGAATAAATTGGCAATCCAATTGAACCTGTTGGATAACCAATATTTCATATAACAAATCTTATGCTAACTGCAATTGAGCCAATTGCTAATAATACAAATGATAATCATCTAGAAAAAAAATGAAAAATTACATCCTTAGAAACTTTATAAAAATAAAATGAATTTCAAATTACATTTTTATCTTTAATTAATTTAAATATTATTACAAATAAATATGAAACTATATTAGAAATAATTGTAGAATATGCCAAAAATACAATTCCTTTATCTAATAAAAAAATAAATATGGAATTTAAAACGACATTAATTATTAATGATATTAAAGAACTTAAAAATGAAATGAAACCATGATGAGTTTCTCTTAATATCATTGATGATGTATATCATAATGAATTAATTATTCACGATGCAGTTATTAATAACAAATAACTTTGAGAATTATTAATTATTAATGGATTAATATTGTCATCAAATCCAGAAATTAATTGTATCATTTGTTTACTAGCAATTCATGATGGGATTGCAAAACATAATGCAATAAATAAGGAAAATAACATTCTTAAATTTATTATTTCTGATACTTTTTTATAGTCTTTTTTACCAAAATATTGAGCAAAAATAGCTGATCCAACAATTGTTGTTAATGAAATAATACCAATTAATATTTCTGTTCATGTATTTGCATATGCTAGTGCTTGATTTCCTCCTTCAATGTTTGTAGACATGAAATTATCTACAAATGAATTTAATGAAAAAATCATTGCTGAAAATATTATCGGCAATGAATTTAATAAATATTTTTTTCATTGATTTAAATTAGAGGGAAAATAAGACTTAAATTTAAATCAAAAGCTATACATACTATTTTTTTAATAATTTTTCAACAGTTTCTTCAACAATATCAAAATTAACTGGTTCGCCAACTTCTTTATTGTATCATGCTAAAGCAATATTATTATTTTTGTCTAATACAAATACAGAACGATAAAGTGTCATATATGGATCCATTAAAATACCATAATTTTTTCCAAATTCACGAGTTCTATAATCACTTAAAGCAACTATATTCATTTGGTTTGCACTACATCATCTACTAAAAGCAAAAGGTAAATCTACACTAACATTTAAAACAATTACATCATTATTATTTTGATATTTTTGTGCAAATCTTCTTGTTTGTGCATCACAAACTCCTGTATCAATTGATGGAATGCATGATATTACTTTAATTTTCCCATCAAAATCTTTAAGAGTTCTTGTATTTCCATCAATATCAATTAATTCAAAATCAGGAGCATGTTGACCAGCTTCTAATTTATTACCAATTAATTTAAAATTTACTGCATTAAAATTTGCCATTATAATTTCTCCTTATAAATGAAATATTTAAATATATTATATAAAAAAATTCTAACATAAGTTAGAATTATGAACTGCTAGAAGACATATTAATGGAGCTTCCAGCCTGCTTACATTTTTATTATAACATAAAAAAATAAATTATGATTTAAATTTATTTAATAAATCTTCATCTGGATTAGAATTTTCATCAGATTTTGATGATTTGTCTTCTTCTTTTTTAGAAGGTTCATTATTATTACTAGGATTAGTAATATTAGACAATTTTGATAACATCTGTTCTAATGAAGAACCATCAAAATTTGAAAATAAGTTTTTAAAATTATCACCCATAGCACCCATTTGTTGTTTTACATCTGCATATGATTTTAATAAATCAGATAGGAATTGTTCAAATGTAATTTCATCTGCACCAGGAGTAATTTTTTTTGCTTCAATAAAACCTTGTTTCAATTCCTCAAAAGATTTATCATCAAGTTCAATAATAAATTTACGACCCATTATTAATTCTCCTTTATCTATATATTTTAACTTTATTTTTAAAAGATTCTTGAATTTTATGATTTTTTTCAACTTTCTTAATATACGAATTATAGATTTGTGATCAATTATATCCTAATGCAAATCCTAATTCTAAAAATTTTCTTAAAAATTCATAATATGTCATATAGTCATATATATTTAACTTAGTATACAAAAATGATAATTCTAAAAATCTTCTTGTTAGTTTTAAATTATCCTCAGCCTTAATTGAATCATCTAATTCAATTTCATTAATTGGTTCATCTATAATATCAGTTAACAAAAAACAAAGTACATCTGCAAACTCTTCTAAAACAGCATCATCACTACCTCTAGTTTTTTTTGACCAATAATTGAAACATCTAGTTTCATTACATAATTCCATAAGTTCTACAAGAATACACAAATGTGATTTAATTCTAGTATCATCAGAGGTTAAATTTTGTGTGGTTTTTATCTTTTTATTTAAATCAACTTGAATTTCAAACATTTTTGTCAAATTATATTTCATAAATTTTTTCCTACTTTTTTTAATTGTATAATTAAATTATATCAATTAGGAGATATTAATATGAATAAAGAAAAATACATTTTAAAAGCTATTAATAAAGATCATAACTATAATGAATTTAATAAAAGCAAAAAAATCTATGATATTTTCAATATAAATTTAAATGAATATTTTATTATTATTGATAATGATTTTGATGGTGATGAACTTTTTAGACATATCAAGAAATTTTTGTCAAATCAAACAAATTCATTTGAAATATGCTTAGATTCTTTTATAAATCTAATTAATAAAAATAATGTTGAAAAATTATTGTTTTCATTAATTAATTCAATTGAGTATTCAAATAATTTTTATGCATGAACTTTAAATAAAAATAATTTAGAAAAGGAACTTAATCATAAATTAATAAATATAGGAAAAGACATAGAAGTTTTAGTATCAAAAATAGAAAAGGTAGCAATTGCAAGAACATTTGCAAGAAAACTACAAGATACACCATCAAATATGATGAATCCAAGTGATTTTGTAAGGTTAATTTCTGAAAAATTTAATAATAAAAATGTTAATATTAAAATTTTTAATAAAAATGATTTAGTCCAAAAGAAAATGAATTTAATTTTATCTGTAGGTCAAGCTGCAACTAATGAAGTAGATGAACCAAAATTAATGGTTATTGAATATTTTGGGAATAAAAATTCCAACGAAAAAATTGGATATATAGGAAAAGGTGTGTGTTTTGATTCAGGTGGATTAAATATTAAAACTGGAAATCATATGCGTTGAATGAAATATGAT
Source organism: uncultured Ureaplasma sp. (assembly GCA_944322645.1). GTDB lineage: Bacteria > Bacillota_I > Bacilli_A > Mycoplasmatales > Mycoplasmoidaceae > Ureaplasma. Next base: position 9,124 of record CALUPI010000003.1, on the reverse strand, counting down.
ATGTCTGGTGCTGCTATTGTCGCTTCTACTCTATTAGCAATAATAGAAAATCAAATACCAGTTAATGCTGTAGCTATAATGCCACTTGTTACAAATTTAGTAGGTTCAAAAGGGTTAAGACCAGATGATGTTGTTGTTTCATATTCAGGCAAAAGTGTTGAAATAGATAACACTGATGCTGAAGGAAGATTAATATTAGCAGATGCAATTTCATATGCATGTAAAGATTTAAAAGTAACAGAAATTTATAATATTGCAACATTAACTGGTGCAATGATATATGCATTAGGAGAAACATATACTGGAGTTTGAAGTACTGATGAAGAAATTTGAAAAAACATTTGAAAACAAGCTAATAAATCTGGAGAATTAGTTTGAAGATTGCCTTTTCATCATGATTTTAGAGATTTATTAAATTCTAAGTATGCAGATATTGCAAATTCAGTAAGCGATCCAAGAGGAGGATCTAGTCGTGCTGCTATGTTTTTAAAAGAATTTATTGAAAATGGTGTAAAATTTTCGCATTTTGATATAGCCGGAACTGGTGATGCATCAAATTCAGGAACAGGAGTAATGCTAAATACTTTCTATAATATCGCTGAATCTAAAAAATAAATATTTCTAAATTTTAGGTAAATTATATGTCTAATAGTCAAAGCATTAAAGAAAAACTTATTTCTTCATCATTATTAAAAAATGATCCATGTATAAATACTAAACTTAGTGAAAATTGCATTGATTTAAAAAAATGGTGTTTTGATAATCAAATCATTGATTTTCTAACTAATGAATCATGCAATAAATTACTTATAGATTTAAAATACAATCCTAATGAAATTGCTAAAAAAATTAATGAATCTAAAAATTCAAATGAATTTATAAAAATTTGTGAATCAGCTGATATTTATCTATCAAATTTAGAAATACAAAAATTAAATAGTGATTTTACAAAAAACAAAAAACAAGTTTTTCAACGTATTCATGATGATTTAATCTTAGGAAATAAAAGATTTTTAAAAATTAAAAGAGAAGCAGATCGTCGCTTTAATGATGAATCTGTTTGATATTTATATGTTGGAGCATTTTTTCTAACTGGAAAAACTATAGATGGTGATATCATAAGAGCACCACTTTTATTGTATAAAGTTTCTATCTCTAATATTAATGGTGAATTATATATTATTAAAAAAGAAAAAGATATAAACATCAATCAAAAACTAAAATTATTTTTAAAACAAAATTATGATATTGATATTTTAATAAATGATCATGAAAATATTTGCGATGCAAATAAAATTATTGATTACTTAAAGTCAATCACTAATGAGACTAATTTTAATTTTCTAAAAATAAATGAAATTGATGAATTTGGAGTAAATAAAATACCAAATGATAAATTTGTTATAGATAATTCTATAGTATATGGTCTTTTTGATCCTTATGGTGGAATTGTTTTAGCAGATTATGAAAAAATACTTAGTTCACATGTTGACCCATTTGATGAAATAAGTGTCATTTCTCATGCTAGTCAATATGAAAATGAAATTATTGAAAATGATAATTTAATAATGTTTAATAGACCACTTAATATTTACCAAAAATATGCTGTAAAATCGGCATTAAATGAAAGTTCCTTAATTATGGGTCCACCTGGAACTGGTAAATCCGAGGTTATTGCTACCATTATTGCAAACATAATTAATAATAACAAAAGTGTTTTAATGGTGTCAGAGAAAAAAGCAGCATTAGATGTATTAGAAGAAAGATTACAAATGATTGGCAATATTTGTCTATTTGCTTATAATACACATGATGAAAAATACTTTTATAACAAAATTAAAAACCTTCATAATTTACTAAACGATAATGTTAAATATGAAGAAATTCCAAGTTCATATAGTTCATATAAAAAAGTAAAAGATATCTATATTGATTTAAATAAGATTAGTGACTTACTAATTAATGATAAACATATTGATGAAATTAATTATATTAGTGAGGAAAAACGTGAATTTCCAAATATTGTTTTAAAATTATTTAAAAAATTATCAACTTGTAATAAAGAATATGATTTATCTATAATTTACCAACAATATCAAAATTTATTTAAAAATATTGAAAAGAATAAGGAATTTTTTCAATTTCCTATTATGCAAAATGAACTAATTAATTTAAAAAAATGTGCTGACTCATCACGTAATTCAAAATATATTTACAAATACTATTTTGAGAATCACAAAATAAAAAAACATGGCATTAAATTCAATATTAATAAACTTTCAAATAATTTTTCTAATGAAAAATTAGATGAGCTAGTTACTATAGTTAATTCATTAATTAATTTAAAAATTTCAACAATTGAAAAAAATGAAATTATAGAATTTAATAAAATTTCATATTCAGATTTAAGACAATTACAAGATGAATATGATTCTTTTATGATACATATTGATCCCATATTAAATAAGTATCATAAAAAACCATTACTAAATACAATTTACAATAACTACATTAACACACAAAAAAGAACAGTTAAATCAATTGATGAAATTATTTGTAATAATTACATTTACTCATTAAAAAAATGAATTAATAATATAGAATCTTCAAATGATGAAAAGACTAAAAATGATTTAAGGGAATTGTTTAGAATAGCTGCACTTAGAATTCCTCAACCTATAAATGTAACTATAAAAAAATATTATCATTTATTAAGAAAAATGTTTCCAATTTGAATTTTAAATCCAGTTCAAACATCTCAAGTAACTCCATGTGAACAAGGAATATTTGATTATGGTGTTTTTGATGAAGCATCACAAATGTTTTATGAAAATTCATATCCTTTAGTTTATAGGGTTAAAAAAAGTATTGTATGTGGTGATGATAAACAATTATCTCCAATAGGTAATTTTGCAACAAAATCATTTGATGATTCTTACATATCTAGTGAATTAGATGCTGATTCAAATATTATTTCTCTTTTTGAAAAAGCAAGCACCCTTTCATGACCAAATTACCAACTAAGAAATCATTATCGTTCATCAAGTTATGAACTTATTAGCTTTGCAAACAAATATATTTATAATAATGAAATGAAAGTTGTCACTAAAAATTCATTTTTTAATAAAAGCGTTTCTACATTCAATGTTGATGGTATTTTAGAAAATGATGTAAATAATGCAGAAGTTGATAAGGTTATTGAATTAATAAATAATAAATATAAACAATCTCACAGTTCAACATCATCTTTATTAATAATCGCATTTACCAATAAACAAATGGAACAAATTGAAAATCAATTTAATCAAAAACTATCTTCAATAAATTCCAATGCAGTTGATGCATATAGAAATAAAAATTTAATATTTGGATCTATTGAAAATATTCAAGGACTTGAAGCAGATGATGTCATAATATCTACTACGTTTGCTAAAAACAAAAATGGAAATTTGATAACAGATTTTAGACCTTTTAGCGAAGAGGGTGGTATTAATAGGTTAAATGTTGCTATCACAAGAGCAAAAAATGAAATGATAATTGTCAAAAGCTTTTTTGCTAATGATACAATTTCAACTTCTAATACAGATTTAAATGTTTTTATTAAATTTATTGAATGATGTGATAAAGTTAATTCTGAACAAACTATTATAGATTTTATAAAAAATCAAAAAAATAGTGATTATAAATATTTACAAAATGATTTTGAAATCGAAATTTCACAATTATTATTTTCATTAATAAATCATGACAAATTTAAAATTGTCACTAAACTAAACATTGGTACCTACAAATTAGATATATGTATTATTAACAAAAAAACTGATGATGTGGTTTTAGGAATTTTATGTGATTCTATTTCATATACTAACTCACTAAAAAGAATGGTAGAAAACCTTGACTCACAAAAACTCCTTGAAGATAGAGGTTATCCAATTTTTCGGATTACATTAATAGAATGAAAGCTTAAAAATGAATTAATTATAAATGAATTACAAAATATCATCAATGAGATATAAATTATTTCTTTATATCAAATCATTGTTGATTAATAAACATTTCAATTTCTTCTTTATACGGAGGGATTGATTTTTTATTTGTCAAAACAATATATGGAGTTTCTAAAATTTTAGGAATATTAGAAACTCTTTTGTTATGAACAATTTTGTTTAATGTATCAAAGCCAATATATCCATGACCAATATTTTCATGACGATCCTTATGTGAATTAATAGGATTTTTTGAATCATTAACATGAATAACTTTTATATATTCCATCCCAATAAGATTATCAACATTGTCTAGAAAAGCATCAAAATTAGATAGATTATATCCTCCATCACTTAGATGGCAAGTATCTAAACAGATTCCAATATTTTTCTTTGAATGAACATTATCGATAATAGTTTTTATTTCTTCTAAGTTTTTTCCTATTTCACTCCCTTTTCCTGCCATTGTTTCAATACAAATCACAATATTTGTAGGGTGTGTGTTAAAAATATAATTTAATGAATCATATACTAGCTTTAAAGCATAATCAATAGGATTTGACAATGCACACCCCGGGTGTAAAACTAATAATTTTACTCCTAACTTTTCACATCTCTTAATTTCTTGAATTAAAAAATCTATTGCTAATAATCTAGTTTGTTCTTTATCTGAACATAAATTGATAATATATGGTGCATGAATGACAACATTATTAATATCTATATTGTTGTTATTCATTTGTATAATAGCATCATTGATTTTAAATATATCAATAGGTTTTCTAATTGTGTTTTGTGGAGCACCTGTATATATCATAAAAGTATTTGCACCATATGACAAAGCCTCATTTACACTACCTAAAAAATAATCAGGAGCACTTAAACTTACATGTGAACCAATTAATAGTTTTTTTTCAATCATAATTAATAATCCTTAAATAAAAAAAATGGAATATACAATATCAATTTTATAATAATATATTTTTAAATATTATGATAGTAAAAATTGGAATGGTAACAAATAGTTCAAAAAATAATTTAGAACTAATTATAGATAATGAATTATTAACAATTGAATATAATAAAATTTTTGAAATTGGAAGTATAGTAATTTTTTGTAAAAAAAATAATTGTATAACCGTATTTAAATTAGAAGAAATTATATAAATTTCACTATTTTTTAATAAAATATAAATATATTTAAAAAAGGTGTATTTATATGAATATTCTAAAAAAAATTGGATGAATCATTGCATGACCCTTTGTTGCAATAATTTGTTATATACATTTTATAAGTTGCAATACATCTGGAAAAAGATATATTAATGATCCATCTTGTGCAACCATTGAAGAACGTTATGAAAAAATTAAAAAATTTCTAAAATATTTTTTATATTGAAAAAATATAAAAATAGAAATAATTGGAAAAGACAAAATTGATAATAAAACAATGCTTTTTGTTGCAAATCATAAATCTAATGTAGATCCATTAGTTCTATTAAAAATTTCTCTAGACCAAAATATTCCATATTTAACATTTGTTGCAAAAAAAGAATTAGAAGGAACAAAATTAGGTAATATTGCATCTCTTTTAGATGTAATATACATTGATAGAAATAATCTTCGTCAAGTTGTCAAAACTATTAATGAAGAAGTAGACATGCTTATTAAAGAAAAACGCTCAGTATGTATTTTTCCAGAAGGTACAAGAATTTTTAATAACAATAAATTTGGTGAATTTAAACCTGGAGCATTAGAAGCCGCTTATCAAACATATGTTTCAATACAACCAGTTGTAATTTTTAATTCATCAGGTTTACTTGATAAAAATGTTAAATCACCAAAAAATAGAACTGTATATGTAAGTTTTTTAAATCCATATCAAGCACAAAATTTTATTAATGTTGATAAAGTAAATTTTTCTAAAAAATTACAAAAAACAATGTTTGATGAATACAACAATATAAAAGAAAAGGTAAATAAAGAAAATGCAAAATAATTCATTTTATGATTATGAAAATGAAAAAAGTTCATTAGATGTTCTCCTTGAACTAATTCAAAAAAAGAAAAAGAATATTACAGAAATTAACATTCTAGAAATTACAACTCAATTTTTAGAATATGTTGAAGAAAATAAAAATTTGGTTTCATTAGATATTTATAGTGACTATGCAAAAATGTCAGCTTACTTAATTGAATTAAAAACTAGAAGTTTATTACCTAATTTTGATGATAATACCAATAATACTAAAAAATCTATTGAAGAAGAACGAGAACAATTTATTAAAAGGTTATTAGAACATCAAATGTATAAAAATGCAATTCCATTACTAGAAAATTTTAAAATTAATAGAGAATTGTACTTTGATAAAGAACCGGAAGATTGAGATGAATATTTACCAAATTCAATTCCATATGAAAAATTACCAAAAAGAATTGATATTGTAAAGTTACAAGAGGCTTTTGAAAATATATTGGATAAGAAATATATTAAACAACAACTTCAAAAACCTGTTGATCTTCATTTAAGTAATAATGAATATTCCTTAGAAGAAGTAATTTATGATTTAATTATTTATTTATCAAAACATAAAAATGGTGTTTTTTTATTTGACTTTTTTAAATCTGTTGATAAACAAAAACAAAATATTGACTATTTTTGTATGTTGTTCTTTGTAATGTTATCACTTATACATCAAGACAATGTAGAATTTATTGAAAAGGATAATCAAATATTTATCAAAATTAATAATAAAAAATTTGAAGGTGGATCATTATCTACTGAATTTATTGAATCCATTAAAAAAGAAATTGAAGGAGATTATTAATTATGAGCAATAACTATAAAGATATAAAAATTGATCAATTGTTAAATTCTGAAAACAAAACTGATTTAGAAACACTATCTGCTAATTTAGACGAAATACAAACTGTAGATAATGAATTATTGAATTCAGTAAAAGAAATGGTTGGTACAACTCCAAAACAAGCAGAAATTGAAGAAATGACATTTGGTCGTTTTGAAGTTATATATAACTCTAATGAAAAAATATCAGATAAATATAATAAATTGATTGAAGATTCAAAAATTGATGAAACAAAACATATCGAAGATAATGAATTAATACAAAAATTAAATAAATTTGAAAAGGAAAGATTAAATTTAACTAATAATTTTAGTTATTTAGATGGTTCATATAATATTTCTGAAATTAGATCATTGATTGAAGCTAGCTTATTTGTTGTTGGTTCAGAAGGTATTACAATTAATGATATTAAAAAAATTGTCAACATTCCAATTGCAATTATTAATACAATTATTGATGAAATGATTGATTATTATAAAAAAAATAAAAATTCTGGGTTATTAATAGCTCAATATGGAAATAAATTTAAGTTTGTTACAAAATCTGAACATAATGAAAAAATTGGTTTGATTGTAAACAAAAAAACTAGAAAACCAATGTCAGAAGGTGTTATAGAAACATTATCCATAATTGCTTATAATCAACCATGTACAAAATCAACAATTGAAAAAATCAGAAGTAAAGATTGCACAAATACAATACATAAATTAATTGAATTTGGTTTGATTGAATCTGATGGAAAATCTGATGCAATTGGTAAACCGTGATTATATTCTGTAACTCAAAAATTCTTTGATTTATATGGAATTAAATCTTTGAATGAACTTCCTCCCATTAATCGCGAATTCAAAAACTATGATGACAATAATTTAAATGAAGATAAAGACTCTCAATATACTGAATATGAATAAAAAATCCTAAAAAGGATTTTTCTTTATTCAATTAACAAGTGCAACACTTTAATTGTGGTATAAAAATTATAATAAGAATTTTAATCATATTAAAATATTTGTCTAATATCACATTTGACAAAATAAAGCTATCAATTTATTAATTAGTTGTTTTTTTATATTTTATTTTCATATTCATATAAATCTTGACTACTTTTTCAATTAAAAATTTCTCAACACATATGATTAATACTGGAATATGAGAGTGTTGAAAAATCAAATCCCTTTTTTATAAAACATTCTAATAATTCCATTAAATGTTCATTTCTCTCCCTTTTGATAAGAAGTATATGTTTAACATAATAAACTTGAGAATCAATTCAATTGGATAATATTCCAATTTTTTCAAATTCAATACCATTATCTGTAGTAATAGTTTTTACATTTAAACTATTTGCTTTAATTAATTTATATAGGCATGAATTAATTTTCATTGGATTTTTTGATTTAAATTCTACAAATAATCAACATTCTTGTTTTTCTTTCACAAAATGTTAACAAATTATCAAGGCCACTTGCTTTCTTTGTGATAATTAAATCTAATTTTCAATGACCAAATTCTTCTCTTAAATCAATATTTTAGGTCTAACTCAAATAGGTAAAACTCGCTTATCCTTGAACTTAGAATAAATTCCCAGTTTTCTTTTTCTTCCTTTCACATAATATTTTCTTAATATATCTTTTTTAGTTAATACTCATCTATATGATTTAATTCAGTTATAAATTTGTTGCCAACTAACTGCAACTATCTTTTTTTGTTTCAATTTGTAGTAGGTTTGTTTAACTCCGCAAACATTTTTATTATAAATATGGATAAATGTATCAGTAAATTTTAAATATTTTAATAAATACATACTATGATTATGTCACGAACTTTCTTTGCTTTTCTTATTAGCATACTCATAATCGTATTTACCATAGTAATTTGTATTACAATAGATTTCACGAGAAATAGTTGATGGAGATATGTTTAAAAAGCAATATATCTCATTGATTTTTGTTCAATATTAAATGTTTTGTCAATTAAATATCTTTCTTCTTTATTTAGTTGATAATACATAATTTCTTCTGACAATAGAACGTTTTAAATAAATTGCCCACTATTTATTCTATATTCATTATCAATTTTTAATGGAATATTTCAACTTCCACTAAATTTTGATAACCTATAATTGTTAAAAAAATTGATATATTCTTTAATTTTTAAATGTAACTCAAATAATGTTACTTTATTCGTAGGGTATATTGTAAATCATTCATATTTAATGCGTTTTCAAAAATCCTCAATCCAACGATTATGGTATGAACAACCTACAATACC
>CALUPI010000002.1 GCA_944322645.1 uncultured Ureaplasma sp. | reverse complement strand
GTTTTTGTTAAATCTAATTCCAACATTCAATCATGAATGCAAAAATAAAAGCTCATACATATAACCTTTCGAGTCACACATATAAGCTTCCATTTTTAAGTTTCCAATAAACCAGTGAAATTAACATTTTTATAATAAATTAATAAAATATTTAGAAATAAAAACAACTATAAATTAAATTATAGTTGTTCTCACATTTAAATTACAACCACAACTATATTATATAGTGTTGCAGTTGTCATTTGATTGTGGAAAAAAAGGTAAATTACCTTTTTGTCTTATCAAATGGAATACCAATATTTTTTGGACCAACATTTCATCTACTAAATGCGATCATACCAACTAATGTAATTGCATATGAAATTATATATGAAACATCTCTTGGAACATTATTAGATATTGTTAATTGTTCAAATACTTTTGTTAAGAATGCAAAACCAATTGAAATTATTATTAACAATGGAATTCTTCATGATCCGGCAATTAAAATTGCTAATGATAAGAACCCATATCCAGATACATTTCCAAGGAATTGTCCACCAAGATTATACATATATAATGCTCCAGCTAATCCAGCTAATAATCCTGAAAGAGATACAGCAACCCATTGATACTTAATAACATTTATACCTTGTGCATCAACAGCATTTGGATTGTTTCCAATTGCTCTTAAACGTAATCCAAATGGAGTATATTTCATCATAAATAATAATCCAATTAAAATAATGATTACTGCAATAAATATTAATAATGTAGTTAAATAAAAACTTGAACCATTTAAACCGTCAATACCTAAATATTCTGATTGAAGTTTTGTGTGAACACCATTAGATATAAGTTGTCCTAATGGTTCAGTTAAGAATGTTCCCAAACCTGCACCTAATAAGTTAATAGCAGTACCTGCTACTATTTGATTTGCCTTTAATGTAATAGTAAGGAAACCAAATAATGAAGACATTAATAATGTTAATACCATTGCAAATAACATTGGTAGCACAAAACTTTCATTACCTAATCTTGAATAAAATATTTCTGAAAATATACAGAACATTAATGCTCCAAATATCATTTGACCATTAATTCCAATGTTGGCAATGCCAACTCTTTCAGAAAAATAACCACTTAATGAACCTAGCATTAATACTGAAGCGAATAAAAATGTAAGATTAATCACATAAGGAAAGTCCATAATTTTATTCTCCTCTCTTTTGAATTGATTCTGAATAAGAATCATTTATTCAATTAATTAATAAATTCTTTTGTTCTGTACTGATATTTAATTTTTCAGCTTTATTTAAATAACGATCTCTTACTTTTTCCTTATCACCATGTAACTTAGCTTTTCATATGTAATATTTAACAATTCTTGAGTAATTTTGAGATTTTCACTTTTGATTTTGTTGTGTATCTTTTTCAATACTTATATTTAATTTTTGGATTTTTTCTGAATACTTTTGAGCATTCTTACTATTTTGGTTAATTTTAGTTTCCAACATTGCTATTTTTTCTTGTTTTTTGGATTTAGCTTTTATATACTGAATGTCACAAACATGATTTTTAACATTGATTACATTTTGAGCTTCTACGTCTGGAAAGAAAATTTTTGTTGCTTTTAATATCAATATATGTTTTTTGTATTGACCCATATATTCTGCTTTTTCAGTTGTATACAATTCATATAATGATTTATTTTTATACAAATTTTTCTTACAATCTTTTTCAATTCAACTTAAAAGATAGTTCAACATTCTTTTTGCATATTGTTTCTCCTCTGGTGTAGATGATTTATTGTTAATAATATTTGTATATTTTTTAAATAATTGATCCTCACCAGGACTTAACAATCTACTTATATGATAATTGTTAATTTTCTTATTTGCAATAAATCTATATTTTGAAATAAGTGTTTCTAATTCATTTTCATATGAATTATAATAATTTTCTGCATATAAACCATACATTTTTTTCTTAATATAAATTCATGGTTTGTAATGTAGAAGTATTACGAACATGGCCGAAGCAAGTATTACAAGACCGATGATTAAGTTATTAAATGCAACTGGTGTATCCAAATATGGAGCTGAAGTTGTAAATAAACCCATTAAGAATGCTACTGGCACTATTGCAATTGGATTATTCATTGCAATTAAGCCAATTGCGATACCATTCATACCCTGTTCTGGTAAAATATTAGCTGATGTTGACATTGGTATACTTGGTGTATTTCCAGATGAGTAAAGAATATAACCCATTATTCCGGCTAATGCACCTGAAATTGTAATTGTTAGAATGTGTATTAAATTAACATTATATCCTGCATATTTAGATGCAGATTTTGAAAAACCAACAGCTTGTACTTTATGTCCAAAGACTGTAAATTTAGTCACTATTAATATTCCTACAACTAAAACAACAAATATTATTAATGCTGGTAATCAACCACCAATTCCCGGAGCAATAAATCTAAATTGTTCAGGAATTTCATATGATTGAGTTAATAATGTATTATCAGCTGAATAAAAATTATCGATTATTAATCTTGCAGAAAAGAATATTATTCAGTTAATTAAAATTGCACTAATCACTTCATTAACATTTAAATATATTTTTAGTAAACCAATTATACAGGCGACGAATCCACCTGAAATTATAGCAATAAATAACATAAATATTTGGCCAGTACCATTTGGAAAATTAACATCTTGTAGAGCTATAGAAATTACAAGTATTGTAATACCAGCTCCAAGCATTTGACCACTCATACCCAAATTAAAGACACCAGCTTTAAAGGCAAATGAAAATGCTAATGCCCCAACACCTAATACAACAATATTAACTATTAATGATTGATAATCAATAAAACCATTTTTAAATAGTTGTTCAACTAAGGTAAATGGATTATAACCAATTATGGTTGCAACAATTAAGGCTAATATAATTGCAAGAGTAATGGAAATGACAACACAAATAATGTTTTTGCTTGCAGATTTTCTTTGTTTAGAATATAAAAATGAATCAATTGCTAATCGTGATTTAAGTTTAAGATTATTCATATTACTATTCCTTTCCTGCCATTAATTGCCCAATTCTTTGTTTTGTCATTTTAGGTGCAATGTCTACATCTAAAAATTTTCCATTTTGCATGACAGCTATAGTGTCAGCTAAAGATAATATTTCATCTAGCTCATAGGATATTAATAAAATAGATTTACCTAGTTTTTTTTCATTTAATATTTGCTCGTGAATAAAATTAATTGCCCCTAAATCCATTCCACGTGTAGGTTGTACTAATATTAATAAGTCATGATCTTTTTCCATTTCCCGACCTATTATTAGTTTTTGTTGGTTACCACCAGATAATAATCTAGCAGCCGTTGTACCTCTTGTAGTTCCTCTAACATCATATTTTTGAATAATATCAGTAGTTTGCTTATAAATTGAAAATGAATTTAAAAATCCATATTTGCTAAAAGGTTTTTGACTAATTTGATCTAAAACTGCATTTTTAGATATTGGCATATCTAATACTAATCCATGTTTATGTCTATCTTCTGGAACACTAGAAATTCCATATTTAATTCTTTTATTAATACTTAATTTGTTTAATTCATTACCATTCAATACAATTGATGCTTTTCCATTAGGTAACATACCACATAATGCTAATGCTAATTCGCTTTGTCCATTCCCTTCAACACCAGCAATTGCATAAATTTCACCTTTACGAATTTGGAAATTAAGTTTTTCATTTTTAGAATCTTGCTTATTATCATTATTTTGAAGTTTATTTTTCAATAGATTTATTATACTTTTTGAACTATTAGATTTTTTTCACAATTTATAAATATCTAGATTTTGTACTGAAAGTGCAACAGGATTATTAGATATATCTTTATATTCATTCATAACTGGAACAATTTTTTTTCCAACCATCATTTCTGCAATTTCTTCAACTGACTTATTTTGAACATTGAAATCAGAAATATATTTTCCACGTCTAATTACAGTTGCTCTATTAGCAACTTCTCTAATTTCATTTAATTTATGACTAATAATTATTACAGTCTTGCCTTCTTGTTGAAATTTTTTAATCATTTTTAAAAAAGATGCGATTTCATCTTGAGATAATACTGCAGTTGGTTCATCAAAAATCAAAATATTAGAATCTCTATATAATAATTTTAGAATTTCAGTTTTTTGTTGTTGACCAACTGTTAATTCCTTAACTTTTTTATTTAAATTTAATTTAAAATCATATGTTTCAATTAATTTATTTAATTTTTGTTTAATTTTATTTATAGGAATAATATTTAATATTTTTGCTTCTTCACAACCTAAAATAATATTTTCTAATACTGTAAATTCATCAACTAATTTAAAATGTTGGTGCACCATACCTAATTTATATCTATCGGCATCTTTTGCAGAACTAAAATTAACTTGTTCACCATTAATCTTTATTACACCAGAATCTGGTGCATATATACCAAATAACATTGACATTAATGTAGATTTACCAGCACCATTTTCACCAATAATTGCATGAACTTCATTTTGTTTAACTCTTAAACATACTTTATCATTTGCAATAACTTTTTTATTTAAAAATGTCTTGGTTACATCAATCATTTCAATTGCATATTGATTATTATTGTTCATTTTAATTCTCCTTGTTAGTGCGGTTTAGATATTGTTATTCCCTTAGATTTTCAATATAGAATTAATCCATCAAATGCTGATTCATTAAAAGATTTATCCAATAAAGAGATATTTGGTGCATTTAATGCTACTTTAATAACTGTATTGTTGCTTTCTCAATCCACTTTATTTAATTGATTTTCTAAATTAAATTCTTTTCTTATATTTATTGTCTCTTCATTATTTTTAAATCATTGTTTTAAAGAATTTAATTTTTTTTCATTCACAGATGGGTCACTACCAGCAACATATTGTTCAAATCATTGATCCAATTCCTCAATGTTTAAAGGCATCATTTGACTTCCAGTATTTGGAATGTCAGCATAAGAACATGTAATTCCACCAGGAGGAAGATCAAAGATTTTATATTGAGGTAAATCCAACTGCTTATATTCAGGAGTTTGTTTTAATACATTTATATATTTATTATAAAAATCATTAGAATAATAGTTATTATATTCATCAGTATTGGGAATATTTATATTTGGATTATTGCTAGGTATTGCAAATATATTATTTAATACAACAACATCTATTGGTGCCTGTGTACCAAAATTAATATCAGATGTAGGATTATCAGGGTTAAGACTATATGATGCCATAAACAATTTAATAGCCCTTATACAATATTGATATCCAGCCGATGAACTTCCTACACAATTATTATCAATATTTCCTAAAGAATGATAACCAAAACCTCCAATTGTAGAATCAGAAGAAGGTAATATTATATTATTGTTAATATTATTGACAATTTGTAATGTCATTTGATCCAATTTTTTTAAAGAACTAAATTGAATTATATTGTTTGTTCCACCAATAGCATTTGAACCATTTACATTTTTATAACCAGAAATAGCTAATGTTTGATTAGCATTTGTATTTAATTCGCTAGCTGAATCTACACCAATAACAATTGTTCTTAATCCATTTTGTTTAATCATTCTTACTGCTTGATTAGTTTGATCTCCAGCAACGGGCATTAAAGCGTCCACTTTTCTATTTAAAAATTCATTAATTAATACATTTCCATCAGTTGTTCCAAAACCACCGCAAAAATTTTGTTGATATTGATTACCTAAAATTATTTGTTCAATTGGCAAATATTGTTGACCTTCGGCATTCTTAGAATATGGAACAATGTATTTATTAAAAAAATTAATTCCTTTTTGTAATCCTCCCATATAACTAGTAACTGAGCTAAAATTATCTCCACCATATGTAGCATATGTTAACTTTTGGTCTTCATCAGTTGCAAAATAGTATTGATATTCATTTAAAAATTCACCTAATGCTATTCCTACTATAAATGAACCTAAATCAGTTCTAAATTGTGCAGATGCAACATTAGTACTTCATAAAGGTTGACTAACTTTTAAATCAATTTCATTATTTGAATTAAAAATAGGAGAACCATATTTATCATCTAACAATAAAAAGCCAGTGTCATTCATATATTCATAAATAGCAGGGTTTTGATTCTTTGTTATTGATAATGCTTGAGTAATAGGAGCTGTGTGTGTATAACCAGGGGCAGAAATTAATTTAGTACCATTAACTGCAGCAGCTAAATATGATTGAATTAATGCATCATTTGATGTTCCTGTAGGAATTGCTGTGTATGTTCTCAATTCATTAAAAACAGAATGAGAATTTACTAAATAACCAGCTGTAGCACCTCCGGCAATTGCTCCAACACCAATAATAATTGATGGTATCAATCAATATGCTTTTTTAATCATTAGAATACCTCACTTGTATATACAACTTAATTATATTATACATAAAAAATAGTTTTAAATAATAAATTCAAAATAAAATTGAAAATGTTAAAATTTTGAATATATGAATATGGTTGGATTAATACTATTAATTTTTTTTATTTTTTTAATAAATAGCTATTTTTGTGGCAAAATAATTAAACGCTATTCTAAAGAAATTAATGATTTTTTGTCCATTGTTTTTGGTTTCTTTATATTTATTGGTGGATTGCAAATTTTTATTGTCCCAATAATGATTATTGACATAAATGTAAATATATTTTTAATTACTTTTTTAACATATCAATCCATTCTATTAATCATTTATGGAATAAATTGACGTTTTAGTCTCAGTAAAATGTTTATTACTTGACAACAATTATTAATTACATTAATTGGAATTATACTTATATTACTAATAATTTTTGGTTTTAATAATTATAATAATGATTCTCCCTTGGTAGTGCATCAAGATAATTTACTAAATTACAATAATAAACAATATATTGTAGATGGACTTATTGTTGTTTTTGCGGATAAATTAAATGTAGATCAAATTAATATAGTATATGCGCATGCATTTAATTTAATATTTGCAATAATAATTTCATTTGGAATATTTGGAATGTACTTTTATGATAGAACAATAAAATTCTATAAAACTATAACTTTTTTAGTCATTGTTACAATAATATCAGTCTGTAGTTTGTCAATTTTTACTTCTCCTAGCAATGGAAACTCCTGAATTTTATTTTCTATAATTCTTTTAATTTTTAATCACATCATTAATATTAATAATAAAAATTATAAAATTGGGATTACAAATATTAATCTAATTACACTAGGATTATTTGCACTATGTCCGGATAGTTTATATGTAATTATTATGACTAATTTATATTTGCTATTTATGGCATTTCATTATAAATTTAAAAATGTCATGGATTATAATATTAGAGGATTATTTGGTTGTGTATTATCAATTTGTTTATTTATAAAATTAAATACTGATACTTTTTTTGTATGAATAGGAATTTATATATTAATTATTTTATATGTTTTATATTACATTATTAGAAATACAAAAGTAATGAATCCTATTAACAAATTTTTTGATAATGTATCTATGAATACAATTAAATTTCTTACAATACTATTTGCATTAATTGTATTCTTAGTAGGGATGTTAATTATTACTATTCCAGGGAATTTCCAATTTGACTCTGCACCATGAATAATTACACAATTTATGAATAAAAAATTAGTATATGGAACATGATTATTTTGGCTTGTAAATATACTTTACTACATTATAAATGGCTTACTAATTGTGTATGCAATCTTAACATATACAAATAAAAAAATCCAGTCATATATTGAAAACATTAAATTAACACCATTAATAGGTATAAATACAATGACTTTTTGAAATCCTATATCCACGAATTTTTGATCATCCATTTCATTTGGAAATATACAGGCAATTTCTAATGGATTTATAAATTCCTTTTCATCGGCAATGATTAACTTTATATATTATTTAATCAATAAACCAAAATGATCAAAATCTCTAACTATTTTTGCTGCAGGAAGCGGAATGGTAACAATTGGGTTGGTATTAATTAATCTATTAGTATAAATTTAATTAGTAATATAAAATATTAATTAATGACAGGTATATTATGAAAAATCATGAATTAGAAAAAATAGAAAAAATAATCAATGAATTAAGAGAAAAAATAGAATATTGAAATTATGAATATTATATTTTAGATAATCCATCTGTTGATGATGCTGTATATGATAGAGAGTTACAAAAATTAATTAATCTTGAAACTCAATACCCACAATTTAAGGCAGAAAATTCTCCTACAAATAAAGTAGGCGGATTTGTAAGTGATAAATTTGAAAAAGTTTCTCATGTCTATCCTATGTTGTCATTATCTAATGCATATAATTGGGAAGATCTAAATAAATTTGATAATGATATCCAAAAAGAAATACATTCTCACAAAATAAGCTATGTAGTCGAACCTAAAATCGATGGTTTAAGTATATCATTGGTTTATAAAAACTCAAAACTAATTCGAGCTGTTACTAGAGGTGATGGTAAAACTGGAGAAAATGTGACACAAAATATTTGAAATATTCCAACTATTCCTCATTTTATTGACTCAAAATATCAAGATAAAATTATTGAGATTAGAGGTGAGGTTTATATGAATAAGGATGATTTTTATAAACTAAACCAAAAAAATCATGAATTAGGTTTAAAAACATTTGCTAATCCTAGAAATGCAGCTGCTGGAAGCCTAAGAAATTTAGATACAAATATTTCTCGGGAAAGAAATTTAAAAGCTCTATTTTACTATATTCCAAATTATTTAGATTTAAATTTATCTACACATTATGAAACTATTGAATGATTAAAAAGTAACCATTTTCCAGTTGCAGATGATATAAAAAAAGTTGATAATATTCAAATGGTGTGAGACCAAATAGAACATTATACTGAAATCAGAGATAAATTAACATATCAAATTGATGGTGTTGTTGTTAAAGTTAATAATTATGATTATTATGAAGATATAGGATATACATCAAAATTTCCAAAGTGAGCTATTGCATATAAATTTCCAGCAGAAATTGGTATTACCAAAATTAATGATATAGTGGCTGACGTGGGGAGAACCGGGAAAATTACTTATGTTGCAAAATTATCACCAATTAATCTAGATGGTAGCATTATTAGTAATGTTACCTTAAATAATGCTGAATATATTCAAGCTAAGGATATTAGAATTAATGATTGAGTATATATTTATAAAGCAGGAGATGTCATTCCTAATTTAGATTTTGTTGACTTAAATCGTAGAGATAAAAATTCTATAAAATTTAAGGAAATAGAATATTGTCCATCATGTAATTTTAAACTCATAAAACCCACTGGTGAAGTTGATCAACGTTGTGTAAATCCTAATTGTGAAGAACAAATTATTAAACAAATTGATTATTATTGTAGTAGAGATTGTATGAACATTGTTGGTATTAGTTATAAAATTATAAAAAAATTATTTCAAAACAATATTATACATTCATTTACGGACTTATATTTATTAGAAAATAAATATGAACAAATAGCAAATTTAGATTTACTTATTAAGGAAAAGTCATTCTCTAATATGATAAATTCTATAAATCAAAGTAAATCTAACTCCTTAGAAAAATTATTATCTAGTTTAGGAATTAGACATTTAGGAAAAACTACTGCTAAAAAAATTGCTCAAAAATTTAATAATATCCATTCAATTATTAATGCACATTATAATGATTTTCTTGCTATTAATGATGTTGGGGAAATATTAGCCAAAGAAATGGTGGAATTTTTTCAGAATAAAATTAATTTAGATAATATTAATAAATTAATTAGTTATGGTGTTAACATGATTTATATTAATAATGTTAATGTCAATGATTATATTATTGATGATAAATATTTATCTAAAACATTTGTTATTACTGGAACCTTTTCAATACCACGTGAGCAAATTAAAACAATCCTAGAAAATGTATATAATGCTAAGGTAGTTAGTGCAATTTCTAAAAAAGTAGATTATTTACTTTGTGGAGATGATGCTGGAAGTAAATTAAATAAGGCAAAAGAATTAGGAATTGAAATTATTAATAATGAGTTTTGAAATAAAAAAGAGGATTAAATTATGTTCAATAAATTAAAAAAAGTATTAGAAATAAAAAAAAGTAATCTCGATCTAGAAAATTACTATGAAAAATTAGGATGACAAATTAATAAATATTTTGTCATGAAAATTCAACCAGCTAAAAAATCTAGTATTCAATCAAAACATGAGTCTGAATTTCTCAAATATTCAATTAAAATTATTATTTTAATGACTGATTTAATAAAAAAACAACCAAATTCAATTTCTAATATTGATGAGATTTCCTATCAAATAAATGAAATTAATAAAATTAATATTGATGAAAAGAATATTAATATTGATAACATTTCTCAACTATTATCTAGATACTATATCTTAATTCCTTATTTATATGTTTGTCAGTGTTCAACTGAATATTTAAAGCATCATAATAATGTTTCAATAAAAAATTTAGTAAAACAACTAACACATAAAGATTTAAAAAGAATTACTACAAAATCTCCAAAAATTATTGATATATGAAAATGTATATGTAATGAACCTGAATTAATTGAAAAATTTGATCCTATCTATATTGATATATTTAATAATTACATTAAATTTTAATTTTTTTATTCTATAATTCTGCCCATATTTGTACATTTATAGCCAAGTTTTTTTAATATATTTTAGTATTTTGCTTCTTGAAACACTTCTACAATATAAATAGATAGTTTTATTAATATCAATTTTGTCTAAAGTAAACTACTTAAAGAAATATTTATAGATTCAGGTAAATGTATTTCCTAATATTCTTCAGGTTCACGTACATCAACTAACATAGATGTACTTTTATTATTCAAATATTGATTATATTGCTTATTAAACATTTTAATACCTCCAATAGTTTTTGAACTTTATTTTCAATCTTAATTACTATTAATTTAAATTAATTTTAATTTAAATTTTTTGGATTTATTAAATTTCAATTTTCATTATATTGCTTTGAAATAATTGTGCATCTCTAATATTACAATCCATTGATATTAAATAATTTATTTCAATATTTCAATTAATTGATCTATGGTTTTAGGAAAGAAAAGATTTTTCTCAATTTCATAATTATAAATTTCTTTAATGGATGAAAATACATATTGATGAATATTAGAACTAATTTTGTACTACAAGAATAAAATTTTAAATTGGATTTTTATTATTTTTTTTGAATAAAAATTTCAGCAATTTAGCTACTACAAGAATTTTCATTACAAATAAAAACAATATTCATAGTTTAATTTTGTTATAAAAAAATTCTTTTATATTAAAATATATAGTATATATGAGAAACCTTCGGGTTTCTCTTTATTTTATCTAGGAGTAAAATATGAAAAACAATTTTAATGAATATTTATTAGCTGCAATTAATAATATTGCAAAAGAAAAAGATATTGATAAAGCTGTGATTAGAGATTTTTTATTAGAATCAATAAAAAAAGCATTTATTAAATCTAATTATGAAGATAATATTGAATTAAGTTTAGATTTAAATACTGGTGAACTTAAAGCTTTAAAATTATTTACAGTAGTTGAAGATAATGATGATTTTGATGAATATATTAATATCCTTGAAAATGATCCAAGAGTAAAAAAAGAAGAATTAAAATTAGGTGATGTTTACAAAGAATCATTTGATATAAGTAAAGAATTTAGACCACAACAAGTTGGTCAAATCCTTCAATCTTTTAAACAAAAAATTACTGAAATTAGCAATCAAAGAGTTTATAAATCATGAACACCAATGATCAATGAGGTAATTATGGCTGAAATTGAAAAAGAAGATAAACGTGGTAATTTTTACACTATTAATCTTGAAAATCAAGTGGATAAATATGGTAATTCTCTTGAACCGACATTAGGATTTTTAGGTAAAAAAGAACTAAATCCACTTGAAGAATTGGATGTAAGTAAAAAATATCACTTTGTTGTAACTGAAATCAAGGAACAATCAAAATTTTGCCCAGTTATCTTATCAAGAGCAAGTGAAAAACTTGTAGAATATTATATGAGTCTAGAAATTCCAGAAATTGATGATGGTTCAATCCAAATTGTTAAGTCTGCTAGAATTGCAGGGTTTAAAACAAAAGTGTTAGTTCAACCTAAAGTAAAGTTACCAATTGAAGCTGCAAGTATATGTGTAGGACCAAAGGGTAATAGAGTTAAAAATATTTCAAAACTTTTAAGTGGAGAAAAAGTAGAAATTTTAAATTATCATCCAAATATTCTAATTCAATTAACATATATATTTGATAAGACAAAAATCATTGGAATTGAATTAAATGAAGAAGATAAACAAATTACAATCGTTGCAGAAAGTGATTCAATATTACCAATGATTGGTAAAAAAGGTAACAATGTTAAATTAGCATCAATGTTATTAGGTTATGCAATTAATATTATGAATGAAGCGGACGCAAACAACTTAAATATCAAATATATAAACATTAATGAAATTTTAAATCAATCAGATAACCTAGTTAATATTGATGAAAATATTATCAACAATGAAGATGAAATTAACTTCATGAATTTAGATGAAAATGATATTAATGATTTAGTCACACAATCTAATGATGAATTATTTGAACTTAATGATGAAAATATTGAAGAATTTAATGATGCTTTCAAAGATGAGTTAGAAAAAGTATTTAACAAATAGTGTGAAATATAACATTCGTACATGCATTATTAACAAAAAGAAATATTCAAAGTTTGAATTATTAAGATTCTCAATAATTAACAACAATGTAGTTATCAATTCTAATAGTGGTAGAGGATATTATGTATATCCATCAATCAAAAATTATGAAATATTAATAAAATCTAAACTATTAGAACGTAAACTTGGTATTACAATTGAAGAAAAACAATATTTATTGTGAAAAGATAAATTCATTTATTAGGAGGTAATTATGGCTAAAAAAAATAAAAATGATACTCGTGAAACTATAAAAATTGAAGATCAAATTAAAACAGTTAATGTTGGTGTTCAAGATGGTGTCTTTGTTTTCACGTCTCCACTATCAGTTTCTGAGTTAGCTCCAAAATTAAAAAAGAATACAAATGAAATTATTAAATTCTTCTTTATGAAAGGTATAATGGTTACTCTAAACACAGTTTTAAATGAAGAACAAATTGGGGAGTTATGTCTTGAATATAATTTGGATTTTAAAATTGAAAAAGAAATAAATGAAGAAAATTTATTAGATAATATCAAATTTGATGATGATGAGAGTCAATTAACCATTCGTCCACCAATCGTTACAATTATGGGTCATGTTGACCATGGAAAAACTACCTTATTAGATGCAATTAGAAAATCCAATGTAACTAGTGGTGAGGCTGGGGGAATTACCCAAAATATAGGTGCATATCAGGTTGAATTGGAAAACAGAAAAATTACTTTTATTGACACACCTGGACATGAAGCATTTAGTGAAATGAGAGCAAGAGGTGCCAATGTTACAGATATTGTTGTTTTAGTAGTAGCAGCTGATGATGGTATAAAAGTTCAAACACAAGAAGCTATTGACCATGCAAAAGCTGCCGGTGTTGAAATTATAGTATTTGTTAATAAAATGGATAAACCAGGTGCCAACCCTGAAAAAGTAATTTCACAATTAAGTGAATATGATATTGTTAGTGAGGAGTGAGGCGGAAACACTATTTTTGTACAAGGGTCTGCTTTACAAAAAACTGGAATTAATGAATTATTACATGCAATATTATTAATAAGTGACATCCATCAATTCAAGGCAAACAGTAATAGATTAGCTTTTGGGACAGTAATTGAAGCTAATTTGGATAAAGGTTATGGGCCAGTTGCAACCGTATTAATTCAAAATGGTACCTTAAAAAAAGGAGATATGGCAATTGTTGGACAAACATATGGAAAAGTAAGATTAATGTTTGATGACAATGGCAATGAAATTGAAGTTGCAGAACCTTCATGCCCTGTAAAAATCGCTGGTCTTGAAGATGTCCCAGGAGCTGGAGATAAATTCCTAGTTTTAAATGATGAAAGAAAAGTAAAAGAAATTGCAAATCAAATTAAAATTAAAAATTCTCATCTTGAGTTTAATAAAACAAATAATAATGATTCAAATAATAAACAATTAAATATTATTATAAAAGCCGATGTGCAAGGAATGCTTGAAGCCATAAAATCAATGATTACAAAAATAGATGTTGAAGGAGCAAATATTATAGTTGTCCGTTCAGCAGTTGGTGGAATTACTGAAACTGATGTTAGATTAGCTCAAGCATCAAAAGCAATGATAATTGGTTTCAATATTAGACCTAATAGAATTATTAAAGATCTTACTGATCAAACTAAGGTAGAAGTCAGAACCTATGACATTATTTACAAACTAAAAGAAGATTTAGAATCATTATTGATGGGCAAATTAGATCCAGTCATTGTTGAAGAAATTAATGGTGAAGCTCAAGTGCAAAAAATTTGAAAACACTCCGAAATTGGAACTATTTGCGGTTGTTTAGTAACAGATGGTAAAATCAAAAGAAATTCTAAGGCTAGAGTTATCAGGGATGGTGTTGTTATTTATACAAGTGAAATTGCGACATTACAACATGGCCAAAAACCAATAACTGAGGCTGTTGCAGGTAATGAATGTGGTTTAACAATTAAAAATTTTAATGATATTAAAGAAAATGATGTAATTGAGTCATATAATTTAATTGAGAAGTCTCATATAGAAGTGAATAAAAATGGCAAATAAAATTAAAATAGAAAGATATGAATCATTAATAAGAGATATCATTAACAATGCATTATATTATGAAGTGAATGATAAAATTGCGCATCATGCAAATGTTACATATGTAAAATTAACTAATGATTTATCATATGCTAATGTTTACCTTGATTGCTTATATAGAGAAAATATTGAAAAAGTGATTTCTCATATGAAAAAAATTAAAGGCTTCTTGAAATCAAAAATATCTAAGCAATTCACAACTTATAAAATTCCAGAATTAAGGTTCTATCCGGACAATACATTAGATTATGCAGCTAATATTGACAAGTTACTTAAAGAGATCAAAGATAAGGAAAATAACAAATAATGAAAATAAAAGATTTTAGTATAGGAAACAAATTAGAACAAAATTTAAGAAGTCCTAAAAAATATAAATGAACATGAATCATTATTGGTTTAGTAACATTATTTATTATTCTTATAAATATTATTCCAATAATTTATCTAAATTCAAATCATGATTGATCAACAGAAAATATTTTAAATATTAATCATAGTTATACTAATGCAGCATTAATTATAAACTATACTGTTTTTGGGTTGATATTTATTCCTTATTTATATTTATCAGCATCATGAATTGTGGGAATTGACAATATTACTAAATCTAAAAAATTTCACATTTTAATATGGATAATTTATACAATTTCTGCATGTTTGGCAATCATTGCTATTATCTTATGTTTTAGAGGATTAATAATATAAGGAGAAGATTATGATTACTCAAAAATTTTTAATTAAAAATGAAAATGGATTAGATGTAAAAACAATTACAAAAATTGTAAATATTACTTCTGGATTTAGTTCTAATATAGATTTTACCGTTAATCAAAACACTGCAGATGCCAAATCAATTATAAATCTAATGGCATTAAATGTTAAATGTAATGAAGAATTATTAATTACAATTGATGGCAAAGATGAAAATGAAGCTCTTAAATCATTAATTATGGTATTTGAAGAATGTCAAATTATATAAAATATGTAAATAATATTAGATCTCTTGGTATTCAAGCAATATACAATGCTAAACAAGGGCATCCAGGAATGGCCATTTCTGCTGCACCAATTACATATAGTGTTTATGCACACAATATTAATATAACTAATTTAAACCCTAATTGAATCAATAGGGATAGATTTGTATTATCAGGTGGACATGGTTCTATGAGTTTATACCCTATTTTACATTTTGCAGGAGTTCTTGATATTAATGAAATTAAAAACTTTAGACAAGAAAATTCATTAACGCCTGGTCATCCTGAATCATATCTAACACCATTTATTGATGCTACAACTGGACCATTAGGACAAGGAGTAAGTATTGGAGTTGGAATGGCAATAGCTGAAAAATATTTAAGATATCAATATGCAGATATGCCTGGTCTTATCGACCACTATACATATATAGTATTAGGTGATGGAGATTTGCAAGAAGGTATTAGTTATGAATCCATGAGTCTTGCAGGTAAATTGAATTTAAACAAATTAATTTGTTTATATGATTCTAATAAATATCAACTAGAATCATCAGTTGAGTTAGTTAATATTGAAAATACACAGCAAAGATTAGAAAGTATGGGTTGATATTATCAAATTGTTGATAATAATCCAAATTCTATTAATGAAGCTATAAATAATGCTAAAAATCAAAATAAACCATCTTTTATTGAGATTAATACTATCATTGGTGAAGGATTAGAACAAATGAATAGTTATGAATCCCATGGTTGTTCAATTAATGAAGATAATTTAAATAAATTTTTTCAATATTTTAATTTAAATCCAACTATGTGAGAATTTGATAACGATACTTACAAACATTTTTCTGAAAATGTATTTAATCGCGGAAACCAAAAATATTTACAATGAAAACAATTAATTGAAAAATATAAAAAATTATTTCCAGAAAGAATTAATGAATTTTTAAAACAAACAAATAATGAATTTATTAATTTTGAAAATCTTATAAATCTTTACTCAATTCCCAAAAATCTTGCTGGTAGAAGTGTAGTAGGTTGAATACTAAAAGAACTAGAAAAACATAATATTAAAGATACAATTGTTTTATCTCCTGATTTAAGTAAATCTACATCAGTAAAATTTAATGATGGAAATTTTAATGAAAATACAAATTCTCCAACTATTTTTGTTGGTATTAGAGAGTTTGCAATGGGTGGAATTCAAAATGGAATTTGCTTGCACAAAGGATTACGTTGCTATAGTAGTTCTTTTATGTCATTTGTTGATTATTTTAAGGCAGCAATTAGATTAGGTTGTATTAGTAAAATTAATCCAGTATATTTCTTAACCCATGATAGTGTTTTAATTGGTTCAGATGGACCAACTCATCAACCTATTGAACAATTGGGGATGTTAAGATTAATTCCTAATCATAATGTATTTAGACCTTGTGATGAAATTGAAGTATTTGCTGCAATACAATTTGCCAATTCTCAAACAACATCAAGTACCTCAATTGTGTTATCTAGACAAAATCTTAAATCGAATTATAAAACAAATTTTGAAAAAACCATTAATAACGGCGGATACAAATTAATTAATTATCCTGATTCTACTATATGTATATTAGCTACTGGAAGTGAAGTTGAACTTGCATTCAATGTTCATGATAGTTTAAAAAGTGATTTCAATTCTGATGTTTATTCAATACCAAATTTAAATTTATTTTTACAACAGACTAAAGAATTAGAACAATTTACAAAATACAAACTAATTGTAGTTTTAGAAGCTAGTAACGATAATATGTGATATCAAATATTAAAATATAATTCTAATCTATTAATAAAATCTATTAACAAATATGGGAAATCAATGGATGGAACTAAATTATATAATAATTTTGGTTTTAATTCTGAAATTATTAAAAAGGAAATTTTATCTATTATTAAGGAGAAATAATTATGTCAAAATATACTCAAAAAGAATTAGCACAATTTATAGACCATACTAATTTATCTCCAATTGCCAGTCATGATGATATTAAAAAATTATGCAATGAAGCATTAACATATGAATTTAAAGCAGTTTGCATTAACCCTTATTATGTAAAATTTGCAAAAAATATATTACAAAATTCTAATGTATTAGTATGTACAGTTATTGGTTTTCCACTTGGTATGAATACATTAGAATCTAAAATTTTTGAAGCAAAAAATGCCGTTGAAAATGGTGCTGATGAAATTGATATGGTAATAAATGAAGCTGAGCTAAAAGCTGGTAATGTGGATTATTGTGTAAATGAAATAAATGAAATAAAAAAAGTTATTGGGAATAAAACCTTAAAAGTTATTGTTGAAACTTCTCAATTAAACGATTCACAAAAAATACTTGCTGCCAACATTATTTTAAATTCAAATGCAGAATTTATTAAAACATCAACTGGTTTTGTTGGTGATGGAGCTAAAATTGAAGATGTACAAAAATGAAAAGAAATATTAGGAAACAAAAAACTAATTAAGGCCGCTGGTGGAATCAGAACAAATAACGATTTTATTAAATTTATTGAAATTGGTTGTGATAGAATTGGCAGTAGTAAAGGAGTAGAAATTATTAAATAATTTTGACATATAATAACTAATTATATATTTAGTAATTTTATTATTTTTACATTACTTATCTTAATAATTAGTTATACCAAATAATCAAATTAATACTACTTTTTATAAAAATAAATTTCAAAAACATAAAATATTAAAAACCTATAAAATTTTATTAAAAATCATTAATAGATTTTTGTGGGTTTTTTTTATTTTTAATAAAAATATATTAAAATAAATATTATTAATATTTTGTATAGAGGTATATATGGATAATAGTAATTCGACTGACAAGCAGTCAAAAAAACTTTCATTTGATTTAGATAATATTAATCCTGAAATAGGTTTAAATGATAAACAAATTGAAGAATCTAGATTAACATTTGGAAAAAATGTTTTACCATCTAAAAAACCAAAACCAATTTGACTTAAAATTCTTGATCAATTTAAAGAATTAATTATGATTTTATTATTGGTGGCTTCAATAATTTCAATTGCAACTGGAATTATTTCAATTGTAAATCATGCAGAAATATTTGAAATTATTTCACCATTCGTTGAAGCTGGTGTAATTTGAGCGATTATTGGTATTAATATTTTCTTTAGTCTTCGTCAGGAAGGAAAAACTGAAAAAGCATTAGAATCATTAAAAAATATGTCTGCACCAATGTGTAAGGTAATTAGAAACAAACAAACATTGGTTATTCCTTCTGAAAATGTAGTAGTAGGGGATATATTAGTATTAGAGGCAGGAATGCAAATAGTCGCAGATGCTAAATTAATAGAATCAGTTAATTTAAAAATTGAAGAATCTGTATTAACTGGTGAATCAGTTCCTGTAGATAAGGATGCAAATTTTTTTTCAGATTCAAAAATGTCATTAGGTGACAGAAAAAATATGGTATATTCTGGAACTACAATTGTAAATGGTAGAGCGCTAGCAAGAGTAACTGCAGTTGGATTAAAAACTGAGATTGGTAAAATTGCAAATTTATTAAATCAAGAAGAAGTTTCATTAACTCCATTACAAAAACAAATTGCTAAACTATCAAAATATGTAGGTATTGCGGCAATTTCAATATGTATTATTACATTCTTAATTTATATTTTTGCTTCTGTTGGATTTATCCCAAGTGATATAACTGCAACTTCTGCAACAAATGCATTAAATGTTTCTGTGTCTTTAGCAATCGCGGCCATTCCAGAAGGTTTATTAGCAGTAGTTACAATAATTTTATCTTTAGCTATTCAATCTTTATCCAAACAAAATGCATTAATAAAACGTCTTCCTGCTGTAGAAACTTTAGGAAGTACTAGTGTAATTTGTACAGACAAAACTGGTACATTAACACAAAACAATATGACTGTTGTAAAAGCATGATCATTAGAACATAAAGATAAAGTGTCAGAAACTTTTAATGAATATACAAAATTATTAGAATATGGATCATTGTGTAATGATACGAAAATATATAATGAAGATGGAATTTTACAATATATTGGTGATTCCACAGAAACATCAATTGTAAAAGCTTATGTAGAAACTGGGCATGATTTTGATAAATTAAATTTAGAATATCCTAGATTAGGAGAAATTCCATTTGATTCAGATCGTAAAATGATGTCTGTAGTTGTAAAATCAGATAAACCTACAGCTAACTACATGATAATTGTCAAAGGTGCACCTGATCGTATATTTGCAAACTCTATTAATCTTTCTAAATATGATTTAGACATTGCAAAAAATGAAACTCAAAAAATGTCATTAGATGCATTAAGAAGTTTAGCAGTTGGTGTTAAATATATTAATGAATTACCAAAAGAATATAATCCAGATCTATTAGAAAAGGATTTAGAGATAATCGGTGTGGTTGGTATAATTGATCCACCAAGACCTGAAGCAAAAGTTGCTATTGCTGAATGTATCAAAGCTGGAATTCGTCCAATTATGATTACTGGTGACCATGTTGATACTGCAAGTGCAATTGCAAAAGAAATTGGTATTCTAAATGAAGGACAACTTGCAATTTCAGGTAGTGAACTTGACAAAATGTCAGATAATGAACTTGCAAAAAACATTGAAAAATATAGTGTATATGCACGTGTAAGTCCAAATGATAAAATTAGAATTGTAAAAGCTTGAAAATCACATGGTAAAATAGTGAGCATGACTGGAGATGGAGTAAATGATGCTCCATCATTAAAAGCTGCAGATATTGGTTGTGCAATGGGTATAACTGGTACTGATGTTGCTAAAAATGCTTCAGATTTAATCTTAACTGATGATAATTTCTCAACTATTGTTAAAACTATTAAATCTGGTAGAAAAATCATGCTTAATATTAAATCATCATTAACAATGTTATTAATTGCTAATGTTGTGAACTTATTAACAGTTTTCTTAACTATATTAATCTTTAATATGCCACTTATGCAATCATTACAAATTTTATGAATAAACGTTGTGGCTGAAACTATCTTAGGTTTAGCGATTGCTAAAAATCATCGTCATGAAAAAGTTATGACATTTAAACCACGAGACAAAGATGCATTTATTATTGATAAGCATATGTTATTTGAAATATTAATATTTGGATCATTAGTTTCATTATTCTCAATAATTTTATTCTATGTAGGAATTGCTAGTTACTATGACTTTCATAAATCTCTAAGTAGCATTAGAAGTCCTGAATATATTGATAAATCTGCTATTTATTTTGGTAGCTTCCTAGCCTTTATGTCAATTGGTATTTGTTTAACTTTAAATGGAATTTGTGCAAGAACATCTCGTAGTATATTTAAAGAAAGTTGAAAAGATTCAAAATTAATGGTGTTTGCAATGATGGGATCATTATTATTAGTAATTCTGGTTGCATATGTCCCAGAATTGAATAAAGCCTTCAATATGCAATATTATAATATAAGATCTGGTTATGGATATTATTGATTTAATGTATTACCTTATATTTCCGGAATTATATTCATAGCCGCATATGAACTATATAAATACATTAATAATAGATTATTCAATGCTGATGGTTCATTAAAATCATCTACAACTACAATTATGAATAAATCAGTAATGAATTCTAAACCTTTAAGAATCTAGTTTAACTAGATTTTTTTTATTGAAAAATCCTTATTTGAATAATAAGGATTTTATAATAATGGTTTTATTAAATATAGAAAGGTTTGTACAATATTCTCTCGAATATCATTGCCATCATATTCAGAAAATAATATTGAATGATTTTTAATATCGTTAAAATAATGAATTAAACTATGGTTAATTTCAATCCCATCAATCACTAAAATACTTTCATAATTAGATGTCAATGATCGAAAATCTAAGTTATATGTGCCTGTTAATATCATTTCATCATCTATAATAATTAATTTGGAATGTATAAAGCCGGCATATTCATAAATCTTTACACCTTCTCTAATAAGATCACCATAAGCCATTCTATTCATATATAACAAGAATCATTTGTTATCACAAGTTCCGGGTAAAATAATTTCAACATCAATACCTGATCTTTTTGCTACTAATAAAGAGGCAATTAGATTATCAGTTAATTGAAAGTAAGGGCTAATAATTTTTATGGATTTCTTAGCATTTACAAAACTTAAATTTAGTATATCATTCATAACATGATTATCATATCTTGGTCCTGTGGGAACATATGTAGCATCAGAGATATTTTGCATATTTAACTCAACATTAGTAGTTAATAAATTATTGTTTTCTAAATAAGTCAGCAATGATTTAGTAATATATCTATTTTTATTAATTTTTGCAAGATTATCATGAGTAAGACCTGAGGATTTAAAGTATGACTTAATAAATAAAAATGGTTTAAAAAATTTATAACAATTATAATAATCTGATAATTGTAATATATATGGTAATCTACCATTTACATCTCAATCCATACAATAATCAATTGTCATAGTTTTTACAATTGAACCAGATACCTTAAAATTTAAATCCATTCAATTTGGGTATTTATCTCTAATACATAAATATTCATCAGAGATATTACTACCACCATAGATTGCCTTTATACCATCAATAATCAAAACTTTTTTATGGCTTCTAAAATTATTGGTACTTCTACCTCTAATATCTTTATCAGACTCAAATTTAGCTATTTGAATATTTTTATGATTTAATAATTTAAATAACATTTTTGGAGAAAATCTTCCCGTACAACCATATCTATCAAACATTAAAAATATTTTTATACCATCATTTGCTTTTTTAATAAGTTCATCTGATAATTTGTCAAAGAATCTACTTTGATCAATAATATAATATGACAATAAAATTGTTTTTTGAGCACTTTGAATATAGTTGATAGTTTCATAAAAAAATTGCTCTTGATTTTTAATTAATTCTAAATTATTATCAGATGTATTTTTAACCCCTCTTGCATATTCACAATACTTTGATATTTGTTTATATAAAGGATTATTAATAAGATAATTTTCATTAGGGTACTTATCAATATATTTTTTATAATTTGCATGGTATTCTAGTGGGGTTCTAGAAACATATGGAGTTCTTCCTCATAATAAAAATATAATAATTGAAATTATTGGAAAAATAAAAAACGATAATATTCAAGTAGATTTTGTCAACTCTGTTCTAACCTTAGATGTTACTATTCATAATGCAATCATTGCATTAATAAAATATAAACTTATACATGACATTATTACAACTGGAATTTTATCTTCTATAAATACTCCAATTAATATAGTGGCTAAAATTAACAAAAATGCAAACACTATATCAATTACAAATAGTCCTCAACGATATTTATTATACATATAGTATAATTATAAAAAAAATCCTCTAAAATAGAGAATTTTATTTTTAAAATGGCGGAAGTGGAGAGATTCGAACTCTCGCACCGGAAACCCGATCTAACACCTTAGCAGGGTGCCCTCTTGGACCACTTGAGTACACTTCCAATATCTTTTATATTATAAGATATTTTTTAGTATTTATAATATAAAAAATTAATTAATTGGATTAATATAGCTAAAAGCATGAATAATGCTTTCTTGATGCTCAACCATTCTTTCTAATATTCCAAAATTAGTAATTAAATCTATTAATGTTTTATTATCAAGCATATGATTATTTTCACTATAAATTAAAATACTAGTTCTAATAATATTTTTTAAATATTTATGGTATTCAGTAAATGTATTCACTAACTTTTCATTACCGATATACAAGCGGTTATGTTCTTCCAAAACCTCAATAATAGTATGAGACACATTATTAGTAACTTTATAAGCCTCAAGAAAATGCTTATAAATATCTTGAGATAATTGACGTTTCATAAAAAACTTTAATAAAGATAAGTAGCTATTATTTAAAAATTCTAAATCTCTTAAGCTATTAATAATTGCGACAATGAATCTTAAATGATTAGCTCTTGGTTCATTCTTTTGAATATTTCATACACAATTACTTAATAGATCATTTATTAAGATATCCACTTGTTTGTATCTAAATTGAATAGTGTCAATAATGCTTTGTTCAAAACCTAGATTCATATTATCTGTTTTTTTCACTAATGTTTCATACATAAAATCATGAGATTCAACAGCAAATTTATAAATATGCTTAAACTCTTTAAATAATTGATGTTCTGATGATTTAATAAATTGAAAATTAATTGACATACTAATCTAACCTTCCTAAAATATAATCTTTTGTTAATTTTTCTTTTGGATTTGTAAATAATTGTCTTGTGTTTCCGTGTTCTACTAATTTACCTTTATAGAAAAAAGCAGTTTTATCACTAACACGTTGAGTTTGAGTCATTGAATGGGTAACAATTACAATTGTATAATTTTCTTTTAATTTTAGTATTAATTCTTCAATTTTAGAAGTAGCAATCGGATCTAGAGCACTAGTAGGTTCATCCATTAATATAACTTCTGGGTTCATAGCAATTACTCTTGCAATACACAATCTTTGTTGTTGACCACCAGATAAATCAGTACCTTTTTTATATAAATCATTTTCTACTTCATCTCATAATGCTGCATCAATTAATGCTTGCTTAACTATTTTATCTAGGATTTTTTTATCTTTAACACCATGAGATCTTGGACCAAAGGCTACATTATCATATATACTCATATCAAATGGTGTTGGTTTTTGAAAAACCATACCAATTCTTGTTCTTATCTCAAGTATAGATATATTCTTTGACATCATATTAATTCCGTTAAAATAAATGTCACCTTCAGTAATTACTCCATCAATATCATCATTCATTCTATTTAGGTTTTTAATAAATGTAGATTTTCCACAACCAGATGGTCCTATAAGAGCAGTAACTTGCTTTTTAGGAATATCCATATTGATATTGTATAATGCTTGTTTTTTTCCATGACTATATCATAAATTAAAATTTCTTACTTCAAAATCATTATCCTTATTAAAATCTTTTTTCTTATTGTTTAAATTACTTTTACGAGCCTTTAAATATTTTTTATAATTTTCTTTTTGTTTTGGAGATAAACTATTATAAATACTAATTTTTTTAAAAATATTTGCTTTTTTTAATTCAATATAAATATCTTGACTATTTCAAGCATTTCTTTTCTTTTCATAATTTAATTTATATTTATTTTGAGTTTTAACGTTTGACATAATCATTACCTACTAATATTAATAAATTTTGATTCTGATTCTAATTTTAACATTTTATGTTCATCAACAATTTGAACAACAATTTTTTGTTTATCTCTCTTGTAAGCAATAAGTTCATTATTTTTAAGGTGTAATTCTTTAGCTTGCTCTTGAGTTAAATAAAGTGTGTTTTTATAAATTTGAGAATCATAGTTTTTTCATTTAACTTTATCATTAAATTTATATATACTTTTCTCAATATTTCAATATGTAATCATAGTTATTTTAAATTCTGGCCATAATGGAATAATTACATACCCAATTAAAATTAATGCAACCACTAGTACTAAAACAATAAATGCTGATTCTCACATGATATTTAAAGATTCAGATAAATTATTACTAAATAATTGGGCATAAATTCTTGTTGTTAGTGTTTGACCTGGATTTAATAATGCAATTTTTGAACCACTTGATAAACCGGCAGTTAAATATAGAGGTGCAGTTTCAGCTAATATTCTACCAACAGTTATTATAGTTGATGACACTATTCCCTTATATGCTTGTGATAATATTAATTTTTTAATTGTATATCATTTAGAATTTCCAAGAGCATAACTGTTTTCTCTAATTGCCATTGGTACTGCTTCAAGGGCTTGTTGAATCATTCTTGTAAATGTTGGTAGAATAACAATAATAACTGTTAAAGCACCTGCTAATAATGATTTTCCCATTGGACCACCAGCAGCAATTCCACATGTTTCAATAAAGAATACTAAACCAAACATCCCAAAGATAATTGAAGGTGTTGATCCTAATGAATCCATAAAGAATAATATAGTTTTCTTAATTTTTTTGTTCTTAGCATATTCATTTAATCAAATTGCAATTATCAATGCAATTGGTAAGCTTAAAACTATTGCTACTAAAATTAATAATAATGTATTTAGTGTGGCTTGACCAGTGGTATTTTTTAAATAAGAATCAACTGTTGAGGTTGTTAATGAACAAGCCACTAAACCTCTAATAATAATTTCTAAACCAATTCATGTTATAAAACCAAATACAATTAATGTTGATATAATTTCTCAAAATCTTTTATATCATGAATACACATACATCCATTTATTTGTTTGAATCCGATGAACTATATATTTGGATAGGTTTTCATTATAATTATTTGCATTTAAAGCAACTGGTGAATGATATGTAATTCGTTCAAATAACATTCCTAATTGATTTGGAACAATTGATAAGAATCCACCAACTTTGTCTTGAACTTTAGAAAATCATGTTGTTTTATTTCTTTCACTTGATGCAAATATAACAATTGCATTAATTAACATTACAACAACAAACATTCCAACCCCAAAAGTGTATAATAAACCACGTAATCCTTCTCCACCATTTTCAGAAAACATTCCCATAGATATAACTGCCCCTAATGGACTCAATGAAGATTTTAGAATGCTAATTAAACCATTATTAATAACGTTTCCATAATCTTGAGAAGATAATATCATTGAAACAGCCATTGTTTCACCAATTGCTCTCCCTGCAGCAATAATTATAGAAATAATAATAGCTTTTCTAATCTGTGATCTAAATACCTTATAAATTGCTTTGGTTTTTGTGTTTCCAAGTGATAAGGTATAAGTTATAAAACTATTATCTGCACCTTCACATGCATTCATAATTAATGAAATTTGAGTTGGTATCAACATAAATGTAAGCATAAATATAGCAGTTAATACAGTTTGAGTAGTATCTAAACCAAATATTTCTTTAACTAGTACACCTAATGATTGTGAGGCAAATAAACCAAAAATTACTGATGGTATTGCAGCACTAATATTAACAATTATTTTTAAAGTCTTTTTTAAAGTATGGTTCTTCACTCTAAAATTTAAAAACATGGAAGTTTTTATTGCTAATGGAGTCGAAATTAATAATGAACCAACCGTTACAATTATTGTTATCAATAAAGGTAACCAAATTGAGGCATTGGGGTTATTAGGATCATTAATATTATATTTATCATTAAAAATTATATTATTAAATCCATACTTCTCAAACCCGGGAACACTTGAATAAATAATATAACCAATTAAACCTAGAAAAACTATAACTAAAAATCATGCAAAAAAAGTTGATACATATTTTGCAATATTATTTGTAGTATTTTGTTTTTTTAATAATTTCTTAGTATTATTTTGCATAAACCTTATATGCCCCATATCAAATATCAAAAGATTCTCTATCATTATATTCACTAGATTGAATTAATGAATAATCATAACCTTGATTTCAAAATCCACTTCAGGAATCAATTATAATATCGCTATTTAATTTCATATATTCATCATAATTACTGTCTGGATTTTGATTTGCATATTGTGCAATATAATCTATCATTTGTCTTCCTTTTGTATCATTAGGATCAAACATAGTTTTAATAGTTTCAGAATCTAATGTGATAAATCCTTGGTCTTCATAAATATTAGTAATATAAGAATTTTCAAACAACATATTACCTAAAATCCATTGAATAAAATTTTTAATGTAATCAGCAGATTCACCACTTAAAATTAAATTCATTGGCCGGTATCAATTATAACCAGCAGCAATATTTTCCTTAGTCAATTCAATCGGATTACTTCCATCATGGTTTTCTGAATATAGAGCCACCTTAAATCCAGAATTTATTATATCTTTATAATTACTAATGATAAAACCAGATGATAAATAAGTAATTGGGATTCCGCTACCTGTATAACTTTTTACACTTTGCCAAGTTTGCAAATTGGATTCACTTGTAGTTATAACATAACTTCCATATTCTCCACTATGCAAAATTGAATATATAGATTCATTTTTAGGAGTTTCTGGATTTACAATTGGTTCCTTTTCAGAAGCGTTGATCTGATTTAAAACATATGCTGAATCAAAATTATCTTTTTCATTTCTTAATAATTTTGAATCTAATAAAAATGATTCGGCAGTCCCTGATTGCACTGAACCTCCAGTTCGAGCAAATGGAACTAAATTATTTGCTTCATTAGAAGTATCTAATTCGTATGTAGTAGGTATAGTAGGTATTAAATTTGTTGCATTAACTGGTTGATAACCAGCAAATGCTAAATATAATCATTTAATAGTGTTAGGAGTAATAGTGACGTCTTTATCTTTTAATATTCCATCATTTTTATAAACAATTCCAATTGCATCAAATGCCACTGATACTGTTTTAATTTTTTCTTCTTGTCATTGTTTTTCATATTTTCCATAAATTGCTGGATGATCATTATATTTAGGAATACCAGCAGTAGATTTAGATGGAGATTTTGAACTTGATGCAATATTTTTTTTACCATTTATCAAATTATCTACACCAACTGATGAACCACCTGCATCTACAATTACTTCAGAAGGTTGATAAATATCGGAAACAGATTGTAAAAATTGTTGCATAGTTGATGATCCTGAGATATAAATTCAAGATGGAAACGCTCAATCAACACTCAATCCTACAATTAAACCAATAGTTGCTGCACCAAATAGTGATGCAACTATTGATTTTATGATAGTTTTTTTATTAGCTTTAAAATGCCTACCCATTTTGTATAATTATAAAATAATTTTATATAAGTTGAAATTTTTATTGATTATGTTTTTATAAAATGTTTTTTAATTTTATTATTTAATTAATATTAATTTTTCATTTTCTATATTAAAATGCATTAATTGTTTAAACTCTATATATTTTATAAATTTTATTTTGTAAATATTTAGATGTAATAATTAATAAATTATAATTCATTGTTTTTAAAATTTAGTGTGATATAACAATATTAGTTAATTGTTAGGATTTGACAACATGAGTGGAACAAATAAACTATGAAAAAATAGCAATTTTCGTTTTACGGAATTAGAAATAAAAAAATTAAATAATTGTAAGAACACTGAAGAAGAGTTAATTTTATTATTTAAAATTTTTAAATCTCGTGAATATATACATTATGATAGAAATCAAGAAAATAGTGATGGACTTTTAGGAAACGTTTTTGAAGATCTAATATGGGTTAAAGAAAATAATTTGAAAACTTCTGATTATGAGGAATTTGAAATAAAAACTAAAAATAAGGAATCTGGAACCTTAGTTAGTTTATTTGGATATTCCTTAGATTCATTCAAAAATGTAAATACTGAAATTAGAGAAAAATATGGTGTTAAAGATGCGAAAACTTACAACAAAATATTCAATTCTACTATAAAGTTTTCCGATTGAAATACACATAGAGGTGGTTATAATTTTAAGCTTGATTATAGCAATGATAAATTATACTTAAGAGTAATGGATAATATAAAAAAATATATGGTAGATAATGATAAATATTATTGAAATGTACAAAAAATAATTTTTTTATTTA
>CALUPI010000001.1 GCA_944322645.1 uncultured Ureaplasma sp. | reverse complement strand
TTAATAAATTGATAGCTTTATTTTGTCAGGTGTGATATCACACTAATATTTTAACATGATTAAAATTATTGTTATAATTTTTTATATCACAATTAAAAGTGTTGCACTTGTTAATTGAATAAAGAACTTAGTTATATATAATATAACTATGTTTTTATTTTTAGGAGGTTTTATGAAATTATGAAAATATCAAAAATAAAAGCTTTTCAAATTTATGATTCTAGAGGTTATCCAACAATTGCATGTTATATAGAAGATGAAATAGGAAATTCTGAAATTTCTATGGTACCATCAGGAGCTTCAACAGGTGAAAGAGAAGCTATAGAGTTGAGGGATAATAATAAATTAGAATGAGATGGTAAAGGTGTTAGTAAAGCGATTAGATATATTAATGATATTATTGCCCCAAAATTAATAGGTTTAAATGTAACTGATCAAAAAAACATAGATCAAATTATGATTGATTTAGATGGAACACATAACAAATCCAAATTAGGTGCTAATTCTATATTATCAGTATCAATGGCTATTGCAAAACTAGCTGCAAAAAATTTACATATGCCATTATTTCAATATTTAAGAGAAAATTTATTATTAAATAAGAACAATAAGTATTTTTTTCCAATTCCCATCGTTAATGTTATTAATGGTGGAAAACACGCCAATAATAATTTAGATTTTCAAGAATTTATGTTCGTACCATTATGTCCAAATTCATGAGATAATTGTTTAAAAATTGTTGATGAATGCTTTTTATCATTGCAAACAATACTTCTTAAAAATAACCAATCTATATCCAAAGGTGATGAGGGTGGTTTTAGCATTAATTTTAATAATATTAGTGATGTTTTTGAATTGTTATCATTAGCGGTAGAAACTGCTGGTTATAAATTAGGTGTGGATGTTGGCTTTGGAATTGATGTTGCTGCAAGCGAGTTTTATTCAAATTTCAAATATAATTTAAAAATTGTAAATAAATCTTTTACATCTAAAGAGTTATTAGAATTTTATTTAGAATTAATTAATAAATACCCTATTGTATATTTAGAAGATCCATTTGATCAAAATGATTGAGAAAATTTTACTGAATTAACAAAAATAGTAAAAAATAAAGTATTAATTGTAGGTGATGATTTATATTGTACTAATGTTAATCTATTACAAAAAGGCATTAACCAATGTGCTACTAATTCAATTCTTATTAAATTAAACCAAATTGGCACATTATCAGAATGTATTGATACAATTTTACTTGCACAAAAAAACAATTTAAATTTTATTATTAGTCATCGTTCAGGAGAAACTGAAGATACATTTATCGCTGATTTATCAATTGCGTCTAATTCTAAATTAATTAAGACTGGTAGTATGTCTAGAAGTGAAAGATTAGCAAAATATAATCGAATTACAATTATAGATAAAACAATTAAGGAATTAAATAAAACAAATTGGGAGGAAATATGCCAAAATTAAAAATAGGAATTCTTACATCTGGTGGTGACGCTCCTGGTATGAATGCAACATTGTATTATCTAAAAAAATATCTATCAAATTTTAATCCTGTTTTTTTTAAAATGGGATTTAAAGGTTTATGTATGAATGATATTTATAATGGAGACTTTGAAAATACATTATTAAATTTATCAGGTAGTATTATAGGAACTTCAAGATATCAAGAATTTAAATCTAATGTAGGTTTAGGTGTTAAAGTTATTAAGGAATTAAAAATTGATGTATTAATTATAATTGGCGGGAATGGTAGTTATGAAGGTGCGAAGGACTTAATATCAAATGGTGTCAATGTAATTTTTATTCCTGCAACTATAGATAATGATGTTGAATTCTCTGAATATTCACTAGGTTTTTCATCTGCTTTAAATGAAGTTCATGCAGATTTAATTAAATTTACTAGTACTTTTAAATCACATAATAATATTTGTTTAGTTGAAGTCATGGGTAGAAATTGTCCAAATATTTCTATAATGTCAAGTCTATCATATGATTTAATGTTTTCATTAAATAAGAATAAGAAAATGAGCATTAGTGACTTAGTAAAGTGTACTTCGGATTATTATAATAAAAATCAATTTGGTATAGGTGTGATAACTGAGTACACATATAGCGATGATGAAATTGATCATATTTTAAATAGAATCAAAAACAATTGTAAATGTGATGTAAGATATTGTAAAATCGGTT
Organism: uncultured Ureaplasma sp.; assembly: GCA_944322645.1. Lineage (GTDB taxonomy): Bacteria > Bacillota_I > Bacilli_A > Mycoplasmatales > Mycoplasmoidaceae > Ureaplasma. The sequence goes on along the minus strand of CALUPI010000001.1, from coordinate 12,263 downwards.
ATCTTCAAAGAGGGGCAAATGTTGATTATATAGATATTAAATATGCAAACATGTTTGCATTTTTTGCTATGAAATTAATAAATACTAAAACTTACAACCATGCAATTTTTTTAAGAAATGGTGTTGTGGTTTCTTCACATGTTGATAATGTAGATAAAGTAAAACAGATTACAGATTTAGAACAGGAAATGTTTGATTATGATTTTAACAAGGACTAAAAAAATAATTACTTTTGGCCCTAGTTTAGATAAATATTTAGAGTGGGGTAATAATTTTGAAATAAATCGAAATGTTATTGAAAAATATAATTTATTAATTGAGTCTGGTGTGGATTGTATTCGTTTTAATATGTCACATGATAATATTCATAATCATGAAAAAAGATTTGCTTCCTTAAGAGAATTAAATAGGATTGCAAATAAAAAAACATCTATTTTGATAGATACAAAAGGTCCAGAAATTAGAGTATGTGAAATTAAGGATAACACACCAATTTTAAATGGTGAAATTATTACTATTATTACTAATAATCCTAATTTAATTGGAAACAAAAATTGCTTTGCTGTTTCAGATTCTACAAAAACATATAATTTAGCAAACGATGTTAATAAGAATGATCTTATCTATATTGCTGACGGGAAATTAGTATTAAAAGTATTAGACATTAATGAAAATAAAACAGAAATAAAAGCTATTTCTATTTCTGATGAATTTATTCTTTCGTCAAATAGAAGGGTGAATTTAGTAAATAAAAAATATCATTTACCATTTATTAGTGAGTATGATAATTTAGTGATTCAAAAAGCTACTTTATGAAAAGCAGATTTTATTGCATTATCTTTTTTAAGCAATAAAAATGAATTAGAAAGTGTAAAAAAAATTATTCAAAGCACTGATAATGAATCACAAATTAAATTAATCGGCAAAATTGAAAACCTAGAAGCTATAAATAATATAGATTCTCTTATAGATGCATGTGATGGTATTATGGTTGCAAGAGGTGATCTTGCATTAGAAATAGGATATGAAAAAGTCCCATATTATGAAGATATAATTGTAAAAAAGTGTAATGAAAAGTTTAGGATAAGTATTATTGCAACACAAATTTTAGATTCATTAGAAAATTCAATTTTACCAACAAGAGCAGAGACTTATGATTGCTATAATGTTGTTAAATTAAATGCTAACGCTGCAATGTTATCTGGTGAAACGGCATCTGGTGTCAACCCCTTAAATGCAGTTATTCAAATGAATAAAATCATTGAATTTGCTGAAAATATTGATTTTAAAAATTTTAAAATAAATACAAATTCTATAAATATAATTTCAAATTGTAATAATTATATTGAATTTAGTAAAAACAATGATAATGCAATTGGCAAATTTTATAATTATAAAAGTCAAGATTTATGAATGACATTATTAAAAAAGATTTATTTTGTAAAATAGTAAAACATTTTTTATTAAAAAAAACTTATTTTATTATATAATTAATAAGTATTGTATATAATGGGGTATTATTCCCATTTTTAATATTTTCTATATGAAATTGAGGGTATTATGAAACAAGTAGCTAATGATTTTAAAACATGTAAATTTTCAAAAAGAGTACAACGTAGAGATTATTCAAAAATAAAGTTAAATTTTGATTCTCCAGATTTGCTAGAAACTCAAAAAGGTTCATTTATACAATTCATGAAGGAAGATTTGGAAAATGTAATTAAAAGCATTTTTCCGATTGAGTCTCCACAATCAAAATATACACTAAAGTATAAAAAAATTGAGTTAGGAAAGCCACACCGTACTGAAGAACAATGTCGTGATGAATCAAAAACATATGATGCTCCATTATATGTAGATTTAGAGTTAATTGATAATATTACAGGTGAAGTAAAGAAAGCCAGAAATAACTCTGGTAATCCTGGAGTATTTTTTGGAAATATACCATTAATGACTGAAAAAGGTACTTTTGTTATCAATGGTATTGAAAAAATTGTTATTTCTCAAATTATTAGATCTCCTGGAATGTATGTTTTAAATAAATCACAAGTTAAATTAAACAATTCAAGAAAACGTATTGTTCAAGGAAATATTTGTGAATTATTGCCATACAAAGGAACACTTATGCTTTATCATGTTCCAAATAATAGTTCTAATAAAGAACATGATAAGGTTATTCAAGTTCTTGCTAGAAATTCAACTGGTGAATCTGTTGCCTCTTTTTTAGCTACTACTCTGTTAAAGGCATATGGTTTGTCAAATGATGAAATAAATGAGATTTATGGTAATGAACCAAATATCCAAATTTCATTAAAATATGAAAAATATAATTCAAAGGAAATATTTGAGTTTCAAGATATTATTTCTTTATATAAAGAAATTCAAACTGAAAAAATTAATGGATTATCAACTGATGAAATTGTGCATAAAGGATCATATATTGATAGAAAATTAAGAAAATTGATAAATGACTTAATTACTATTGAGGATGAAAATTTAAATTTAAAAGATTCTACTGAAAAATCAATGTCAATTGATATAAATTCAATTGAAAATATTGCTAAAAATAATAAAAAATTAAAGTTTATTATTGATCAAATTATCACTGAAAAAGCTGCAAAAGATGTTGCAAATGAGTTGGCATTAAGTGTAAAAACTTTAGATACTCAAGTTGCTCCTGAAAATATGTGTTTTCAAGCTTTAGTTATTTTGCATTTATTTAACTTGTGTTATTATGATTTGAGTTCTGCTGGAAGATATAAGATGAATCATAAACTTCGTGTGTCAGAACGTTTATATCAACGTGTTTTATCTGAATCATTGTTTGATGTTAATGGAAAAATGGTACTTGATAAAGGAACATTATTAACAAAAGAAAACATTGATATTATTAAAGATAAATCTAGAAATAAGCTTTTGGCTAATTATCATGAATTCAAAATTCAAAATTCATTTACTGATTTTATAGGTGTTACTAATCAACAAAAACAACAATTATCTACTCTTTGTTATGAAAAAATTAATGTTTTAGCTGATAATGACATTCTTGATTCAAATACTTCAATTATTGGTTTAGGTGCTTTTGAATATTCTAATACTCTTAGTATTTCTGATATTTTAGCTATTATTTCTTATTCATATAATTTAAGTAATGATATTGGTATTTTTGATGATATCGATCACTTAGGAAATAAACGTTTAAAATTAATTCATGAGCAGTTAAGAAATAGATTACAAGTAGGAATGCTTCGTATTCAAAAAAGCATTAGAGAAAAACTTGCAATTGCTGATGGAAATAATGATGGTGAAGAATCTCAAAATGATGTAGAAGATGGTAAGAAATTTAATATAACTGTAAAATCAGTAATTAATACAAAACCATTTCAAATTGTGTTAAAAGATTTTTTTAATTCATATCAATTAATTCAATTTATTGATCAACAAAACCCATTATCTGAATTAACTAATAAACGTCGTATAAGTGCAATGGGTCCTGGCGGTATATCAAGAGAAGACCCTAACTTAGGTATTCGGGATGTACATTATTCTCATTATGGTAGAATTTGTCCAATTGAGACACCTGAAGGTATGAATATTGGTTTAATCATGTCTCTTGCTTCATTTAGTAAAGTTGATGACAATGGATTTATTATTACACCATATAGAGTTGTTAAAAATGGTGTTGTTACTGAAGAAATTAAATGATTAACTCCACTTCAAGATGATGAATATATAATTGGTGAATCAAACGTTCAGTTAGATGACAACAATAAAATTTTAGATGAACGTGTAGTTGCTAGATATCGTGGTCAATCAGATTTATATGAATCTAATCGTCTAGACTATATTGATGTTTTTCCTAAACAAGTTGTTTCTGTCGCTGCATCTGTAATTCCATTTTTAGAAAATGATGATGCTAACCGTGTATTAATGGGAGCTAACATGCAACGTCAAGCTGTTCCGTTGGTCAAACCATATGCACCTTGAGTAGGTACAGGTAATGAATATAAAATTGCACATGACTCAGGTATGGTAAGTGTTTCTGATGTTGATGGTAAAGTAGTTGAGGTAGACAGTAAACATATTGTCATTGAAGATAAAGATGGAAATCATCATTCTAAAAATTTAGTAAAATACAGAAAATCAAATCAAAATACATGTATTAATCAAACACCGATTGTAGAACTTGGAGAAGAAGTAAAATCAGGTGAAACAATTTCTAATGGTCCAGCAATCCAAAATGGAGAGTTATCATTAGGTAGAAATGTTTTAGTTGGTTTTACTACATGAAATGGATATAACTTTGAAGACGCGATAATTTTATCAAAGCGTTTGGTACAAGATGATGTATATACATCTATTCATATTGATGAATATACATTGCAATGTATGGTTACTAAAAATGGGGATGAAGAAATTGTTCGTGATATGCCAAATGTCCCTGAATCTGCAAAACGCTTTTTAGACCAAAATGGAATTGTTATGGTTGGAGCTGAAGTAAAAGAAGGAGATGTTTTAGTTGGAAAAATAACTCCAAGAGGACAAGTTGATTTATCTCCAGAAGAAAAATTATTACAAACAATTTTTGGTGACAATACAAAAAACTTTAAAGATTCATCATTAAAAGTTCCATATGGTGGTGAAGGTATAGTTGCAGCTGTTAAAAGATTTACTAATTCAGATGAAGATGGTGCCGAATTAGATGATGATGTAATTGAAGTTGTTAAAGTTTACATTGTTCAAAAACGTAAAATTCAAGTTGGTGATAAAATGGCTGGACGTCACGGAAATAAAGGTATTGTATCAAATATTGTACCAATTGAAGATATGCCATTTTTAGATGATGGTACGCCATTAGATGTATTATTAAATCCATTAGGGGTTCCTAGCCGTATGAATATAGGGCAAATTTTGGAAATACATTTAGGTTTATCTGCACGTGAACTAGGAAAAAAAGAATTATTAAGCTTAGTTTATAACAATAAAGGAATTGATGAAATTGTTACAACATATGGATTAAGACAAAATATTGCTACAAGTTTATACAATGATATTAAAAATTTAATAGATTTAAAACAACCAAAAAATCTAGATGATCTTTTATCAAAAGTATCTACATTTGATTTAGTTATTTTGTTAAATAATTTAGGATTAACATTTGATGATATTGGTTATAAGGTTGCTACACCAGTATTTGAAGGAGTTAACAATCAAGATCTTAAGAATATAATGAATGAAGCTGGTATTGATCCAGATAAAACAAAAGGTAAATTTAAATTACGTGACGGAAAAACTGGTGAATATTTTGATGGAGAAATTGCAGTTGGTGTGATGTATATGTTAAAACTTGATCATATGGTTGATGACAAAATCCATGCTAGATCTATAGGACCTTATAGCAAGATTACTCAACAACCACTTGGTGGAAAATCTCAAAATGGTGGTCAAAGATTTGGTGAAATGGAAGTATGAGCACTGGAAGCATATGGTGCTGCTCACAACTTACATGAAATTTTAACAATTAAATCTGATGATGTTAGAGGACGTAATCAAACATATAGTGCTATTATTAAAGGAAATGAAATTCCTTCTGGTGGTATTCCTGAATCATTTAAATTATTAACAAAACAACTACAAGGTTTAGGATTATATATGGAAGTAGTTGATTCAAATAACAATGAAATAGATATTAATAAATATATTAGTCATGAATGTGAAGATGACTGTGTATTTGAAAATGTTAAGGAATTAGATGCTTCAGATTCTGATAATTATAGTGCATCACAAGATTATGATGAAGAGGAAGATTTCTAAAATATTGGAGGTAATTTATAATGGCTAATAATGAAAAACAAGCTAGTATCAAAGCTCTTAAGATAGGTATTGCTTCTCCTGAAAGAATTTTATCTTGATCACATGGTGAAGTTACAAAATCTGAAACTATTAATTATAAATCTTTAAAACCAGAACCAGGTGGTTTGTTTGATGAAGCTATTTTTGGTCCAATAAAAGATTATGAATGTGCTTGTGGAAAGTATAAAAAAGTAAAATTTAAGGGTAAAAAATGTGAAAAATGTGGCGTTGACATTACTAATTCAATTGTTAGACGTGAAAGAATGGGTCATATCGAATTAGCAAGTCCAGTTGCCCATATTTGAATGACAAAGGAACTTCCTAATCCATCTAAAATTTCATTATTATTGGATATTTCATATAAAGAAGTAGAACAAGTTATATATTTTGTTAATTATATAATTCTTGATGAAGGTAATTATAAATATAATGGTGAAAAAATATTTGAATTGAAAGAAATTGTCGATTTATCTAATCCAAAGCATAGTATTAAGACTAGAAATAAATTACGTAGAATATTAAAGGATATTCAAGAAGATATTAAAAAGACTAAAGGTCGTCAAGATGTAGATTATAAACGTGCAGTTACATATGATTTAATTTTGGCTGAAAAAAATTTACCATTTAGTATTCAAGAAGTATTTAAGTTTATTACTAAATATACTGGAATTAAATTTGGTGTTGGTGCTAGTGCAATTCAAGAATTATTAAAAAATATTGATTTAGATGCTGAATATAAAAAGATAAAAAATGCTCTAAAAGAATATGATGATTTAAGTAATATAAAAGCTAAAAGATTATTGAATAGATTAGAAGCTGTAAAGTGAATTAAGGAATCTGGAAATAAACCTGAATGAATGGTTATGAATGTTATTCCAGTAACTCCGCCTGACACTAGACCTATTATTCAATTAGACGGTGGAAGATTTACAACAAGTGATATTAATAATTTTTATAGAAAAATAATTATTAGAAACCAACGTTTAAAAAAATTATCTCAAGAATATGCTCCTGATATTTTAATGAATAATGAACGTCGTATGTTACAAGAATCTGTAGATGCATTATTTGATAATTCATCACGTAAAAAACCTGTTGTTGGTCGTGACCGTAGACCATTAAAATCTTTAAGTAATCACTTAAAAGGAAAACAAGGTTTATTTAGACAAAACCTACTTGGTAAACGTGTGGACTATTCAGGTCGTAGCGTAATTGTAATTGGTCCTGAATTAAAAATGTATGAAGTTGGTATTCCAGTTTCTATGATTTTAAAATTATTTAAACCATTTATTGTTCATGAATTAATTAAAAAGTATGATGATAATGGTAATGAAATTCAACCATATGTAACAAGTATTAAACAGGCTGATACTTTAATTAATCGTCAAGATAATATTATTTGACCGATTGTTGAAAAAGTTATTAAAACAAGACCTGTGTTATTAAACCGTGCTCCAACACTTCATAGTTTAGGAATTCAAGCATTTGAAGTAAAGATGGTTGATGGAAAAGCAATAAGACTACATCCATTAGTAACAACAGCTTTTAATGCTGACTTTGATGGTGACCAAATGGCTGTTCATGTTCCATTAGGTAAAGAAGCTATTGCTGAAGCTAGATCTATAATGCTAGCTAGTTGACATATTTTAGGTCCTAAGGATGGTAAACCTATTATTACACCTACTCAAGATATGGTATTAGGTAATTATTACTTATCTAGAGAAACAAAGGGTGCATTAGGTGAAGGAATTATTTTCAATGATTTAGATGAAATTAAAAGAGCCTTAGCTAATAAAAAAGTAGACATCCATGCTATCATAGGTATATCTACAAATGCATTTCCAAAGAAGAACTTTAAAGCTCTTGGTTTAGAAGGAATATTAATAACAACTCCTGGAAAAGTTATTTTTAATGATACTTTACCAGATGATTTCCCATATATTAATTCTCCAAAGCAAATCTCTGGTCCTACAAAGAATATGATTGCTACTAAAGGTGAAAATGTTAGAGAAATGATAGCTAATCATGAAATTGTTTTACCATTTGATAAAAAAGTATTATCAAATATTATTAAAGAGTTATATACTAGATATAGTGATGATCCATCAATTGTTCCAGAAATAATGGATAAAATTAAATCATTAGGTTTTCATTATTCAATGATTTCAGCTACATCAATTTCAGCTTTTGATGTCCCTACATATACTAAAAAATATGAATATTTTAAAGAAGCAGATAAAAAAGTGCTTCAAATTAAATATTATGCTGAAAAAGGGTGATTGAATGATGATGAACGTTATACAAAAGTTGTTGATTTATGAAATAATGTAAAAACTAAAGTTACAGATGATATTATAAATCTTGTAAAATCACCTGAATTACAACAAAATTCCATTGTTATTATGGCAGATTCAGGTGCACGTGGTAATACTTCAAACTTTACACAATTAGCTGGTATGCGTGGATTAATGTCAAAGTCATATAACTATGATCAAAAAAGAAAATCAAGAGTTATTAAGGATACTATTGAAATCCCTATTAAACATTCTTTTATTGAAGGTTTGACTGTTTCTGAATATTTTAACTCTTCATATGGTGCACGTAAAGGTATGACCGATACTGCTATGAAAACTTCTAAATCAGGTTATATGACACGTAAATTAGTTGATGCAACTCAAGAAATAATAATTTCTGATCATGATTGTCATACTAATATAGGTTTAAAAGTTACAGCTATTATCGATAATAAAGATAAAACTATTATTGAACCTTTATACGACCGTATTGTAGGTAGATATATAGTATTTGATTTAATCCATAATGGTGAATTAATAATTAAAGCAAATGAAATGATTACTCCTGCAATTGCTAAGAAGATAGTTGATTTAGGTATTTCCGAAGTTGAAGTTAGATCTCCGCTACATTGTCATAGTTCACATGGTATTTGCCAAAAATGTTTTGGTTTAGATTTATCGACAAATAAGGAAGTAAAAAAAGGTACTGCAATTGGAATTATTGCTGCACAATCTATAGGTGAACCAGGTACACAATTAACAATGCGTACATTCCATACTGGTGGTGTTGCTGGCGGTTCAAATATTACTCAAGGTTTTGAACGTTTAAAACAATTATTTGATTGTATTCCTCCAAAACCATGAGAAAGAGCTACAATTAGTGAAATTAGTGGTGTTGTTACTGCTGCAAAATGAGATGAAGAATCTAAGCAATATATTGTTGCAATTAAAAATTCACTTGAAGTTGTTGAATATAATTTACCTTCAGATGCAAAATTAAGAGTAAGAGCAGGTGATGATGTTATTCCTGGTTCTAAATTAAGTGAAGGTTCTATTGATGTAACTCAATTATTAAAAGTTGCGGGAATTAATGTTGTAAGAGATTATTTAATTGAAGAAGTTCAAAAAGTATATCGTGCTCAAGGTATTGAAATTTCAGATAAATATATTGAGGTAATTGTACGTCAATTAACTAATAAAGTTACTGTTGTGAATCCAGGTGACTCATCACTATTTATTGGAAAAATTGTGACTATTAACGAAATTAAAGAAATCTCTCAAGAATTATTATCACAAAAGAAAGTTCCTCCAATGTTTATTAGTAATGTATTTGGATTGGATAGTGCACCTGCATTATCGGGTTCATTCTTATCTTCTGCTTCTTTCCAAGATACTAAGAAAACCTTAACAGATGCTGCTGCAAAAGTTCAAATTGATAATTTAGTTGGATTGAAGGAAAATGTAATTTTAGGTAATTTAATACCTGCTGGTACAGGTTTGCAAGATAGTGAAACAATCATTGCAAATGGTCAAAAAATGTTAGAAAAAGAATATTAATATTTTTTAATTCCCATTCATTGGGAATTTTTTATTAATAAATTATAATTATTAATATATAATTAATAATGTTACATCGTTTCCACATAAGATATTTCTTATGTAAAGGAGAAAAAATATGCAAAAAAGTACAATGCTAAAAAGAGAAGCTGCAATTGCTAATCGTAAATGATATATTATTGATGCTACTGACTTAGTTTTAGGACGTTTATCAGTAGCAGTTGCTAATATTTTACGTGGTAAAAATAAAGCTTGCTTTACTCCAAATGTTGATTGTGGCGATTTTGTAATTATTGTTAATGCAAATAAAGTTGTTTTAACAGGTAATAAAGAAAATACTGAAATTTGATACAATAGTTCTCATTATATTGGTGGTTTAAGATCTAGAAATGGTAAAGAAATGATTACTAAATATTCAGAAGAATTAATTAGAAGATCTATAAAAGGTATGTTACCTCAAAATAGATTATCTAGACAAATAATAAAAAAATTATTTGTATATTCTGGTGATAATCATAAACATGATGCACAAAAACCAACAAAATTAGAATTTAATCAATTTAAGGTATCTAAGAAAGGTAAATAATTATGGCTGGAAAATCTGAGTTTAAAGGTTTAGGAAGAAGAAAAAGTTCTATTGCGAAAGTTAAATTAGTTCCAGGAACTGGAAAAATATTAATAAATAATCGTACTCCTGAAAACTACTTTCCGAATGAATTAGTTATTCAAGACATGATGTTACCATTAACAATTACTGAATCAACAAAATTATATGATGTATTTGTTTCAGTTAGATCTGGTGGTTTTACTGGTCAAGCTGGTGCAATTAGATTAGGCATTGCAAGAGCTTTAATTGAAATTAACTCTGAATTCAAGAAAGTACTAAGACAACATGGATTAGTTACTCGTGATTCAAGAGTAAAAGAACGTAAAAAATATGGTTTATATGGTGCAAGAAGAGCTCCTCAATTTACAAAGCGTTAATATTTTGTTTATTTTTAACCCATCAATTGATGGGTTTTTATTTTGATGTGTTATGGTATTGATTGATTTATAATTGAAATAATTATTTGTATATAATAAAAAGTTTGTAATTTGTTAAATTTATATTTGTTTTTATATATTAAAATTAAGATATGTTTATTTCATTTGTTGTTTTTTTGACATTATTAATTTTATTATCATTATTTTGGTATTTTTTTAGTTTTTTTAATAAAAATTATAATTTTCCTTTCAAAAAAATAAAGAATTGAATGTTATATTCTTCTTTGGCAATCTCAATAGTTTTAGTAATTATATATATTAGTGTTTTTAATTTTAATCAAAAGAATATTTTAAATAATAATGACACTATAAATATTTCATTGTTAAGTTATATTTTTACAAATTCTTTAATTATTTCCTTTTTTATTATAATTTTGTTGTCAGTGCCAGTTAGATCATTATTAATTGCTTATAAATTTTATAATGATAAATCATTATTTTTAAAATATTTAAAAAAATACTTATTATACGGAACAATTGCAATTTTATCATGTTTAATTATATATGCATTTAACAATTTGTCAGCAATATTTTTTAACCATACTTTTAACAAAATTGATTCTAATAATATTTATGATAATAATTTATATCAAGCATATTTAAGCCTAAAAAATATTATTAATATTATTTTTAAAAGTAAATGGTTAGGTTGAATATATATTGGATATCATATTTTATTATTGATTTTTGCATTCATCTGAGTTATAAAGAAAAATATTTATTTTTATCATATAAAATGTAGAAGTTTAATAAAATATTCTAATAATTTATCTATATTTACAATTCCAATGGCATTTTCGGCGTTTATATCAACTTTATTATTAAATTATCAATCTTTTATTTTTAGAGTTTTAATTTTATTTTTAATAATTACAATTTTTATTCTTATTTCTTTGTTTATTTTTAAATTATCTATTAATAAAAAAATATATAATTTAACAACATTTAATTCTGGAGTTATAATGCCAATATTTTTAATTGCTTATTTAGCTATAAGTAACAATTATATTTTTAATTTGCCAATATTGTTAAATTTAAATTTTTGAATTTGTTTATTTATTGGTGGTTATATTAATGGAATGTTTCATTTTGATAATGATCAAAATATAACTTTAAGTAAATTTAATCTAAGTTATTTTACACCATATGTTTGTAGTGGTATAAACACATCTCCACTCACATATATTTCACCATTAATTGAATATGTTTTTAAATTACATAATAATATTTCTATTTTATAAATTTAACAAATTTTAGTTGTCTAAAAAGATTATACATTAAACATGGTTTATTTAAAAAGAGAATTCTTTTAAGATTTAACAGATTAACAGCTATTATATAAAAGGGCTTTGTTAGAGAAAAGATCATTAATAAAAATAATATGCATTTAAATTTGATATATTAAATAGTTCTATAAATAATTTTATTAATGAAATATGTAATAATATAAAAATTTTTAATATAATGTTTAGTAAAATTATAATAATTACAATTAGAGGTTATTAACATGAATTA